>JAZNDV010000096.1:0-15772 GCA_045588285.1 Eubacteriales bacterium | reverse complement strand
TTGAACGAAAGCTCCGCATATACGCGCCACATAAAGACTTCCTTGTATGGCTCACTAACATCGTGCAGAATTTTCTGTATTCGCTCGATCTCGTCGCGCCGGGCATATTCGTCTGCCACACTTGGAGCGAGGTCGGGAATTTCTTGTAGTTCTGCTTCATCGACTTGTTCGGTACGATTGCTTTTCTTGATGTGTGAATAATAGCAGTTCTTCGCTATTTGACAGAGCCAAACTCGCACATCGCAATCTCCACGGAAAGTGTCTATCGACTTCATTGCTTTGAAGAACGTATCACTTGTAATTTCTTCCGCGAGATGCTCGTTGCCCGAGAGCCGCAAGATATACAAATAAACGTCGTTGAAGTATGTATCGTATAATTGCTCAAAATCCGTCACTCTATCACCTCCTTCACTTATAAGACTCCGAAGAAAAGAAAATCTTACAAACTTTTTTATTATTATAACATATTTTTTCAAAAATTGTGTGAACACAGAGAAAAAGGGTGCCGCCGAAGCGACACCCTGTAAAGTACTCTTTTCTCAACTTACCATTGTGGTTATGACAAGTGAAGAAGCTGCCGATGTCGCACGACTCGGTTCGGATATTGTGAGCCTTGCTCCACCAATAATAACAGTACCCACCCGTGAAGGGTGGGTACTGTTATTATCGGATCGAAGAGATGGAGGGAGTCGAAGGGGGGGTGGAAGTAAATGGGTGTCCGGGGCACGGTTCCCGAAGCGCCCCCAAAAGCCGGCCTCTCCGGGTCGGCCTTTTATCATAATTAACGGTGGAAAATTCATACACTCTTTTGATACGAGAAGCTGGAAAAAATTTTAGGGAAATTCCCGGGGGAAACGTATTGCATTTTTCGTCGAAATATGTTATAATGTAAGCAATTGTGTCAGAATTGTAGGAAATATAAATTCTACCGTATCGTTTGGAGGGCGTATCCGTGAAAAATTTTGTGATCTTGGCAGATTTGACCTGTGACCTTTCCAAGGAACTGCGAAAAGATTTTGCCGTTTCGGATTATATAAAAGGGCACATCACCATCGACGGACAGGAAATGCTGACCCAGCTGAATTGGGATCTGATCTCCCGGGACGAATTCTATCAGAAGCTGGGAGATAAAAAGGTAAAGATCACCACCGCTCCTCCGAATTTAGAAGAATACTGCGAGATCTTCACCAAGTACGTGGAAGAAGGGTACGGCGTTTTAAGCATGTCTATTTCTTCCAAGATCTCCGGCACCTACGATTTTTCCTGCGTTGCCGCCAACCGGGTACGGGAAGCCTACCCCGAAGCGGAGATCTACTGCTTCGATTCCTTCCGAATGTCCGGCGGCTTCGGGCTTTTGGTCGCCCACGCCCATCGGTTGAAAAACGAAGGAAAGACCATGCAAGAGGTCATTGATTGGCTGGAAGAGAATAAAGTTCGGGTACATCAGATGGGACCCATTGACGATCTGATATACGTCGCCCGCCGAGGACGGATCACCATGGGAAAAGCCATCATGGGGTCCTTCGCGGGAGTAAAACCCATGGGAGATTGCAACGCCGACGGGTATACCACCGTGTTGACAAAGGCAAAGGGCATCAAAAAAGCGTTGGATATTACGGTGAAATACGTAAAAGAGACCGCCGACGGGATCGAGGATCAGTTCGTTATCATTTCCCATTCCGACCGGGAACGGTACGCCAAGACATTGAAAGAGATGGTCGAAAAAGAATTGAACCCGAAAAAAGTCTATCTTTGTGACGTATTTTCCGGTTGCGGAGCAAATATCGGTCCCGGCATGATCGGGATCTATTACCTGGGCGCACCCATTTCCGAAGATCTTTCTGCGGAAAAAGACGCAATGAACAAGATCCTCGGTAAATAAAGGGATTTGGAGATTTTATGATACGCACGATAAACGGCAGACATTATCAAAATCTGATCGATTACGGGATCCGGAATCTGACCTTGTACTGCGACGAGGTCAACGAATTGAACGTCTTCCCCGTCCCCGACGGAGACACGGGGACCAATATGGTAAAGACGCTGCAAAACGGATTCAGCGCCATCAACGGACTGTCCGGAGAATTGCCGGAACTTTCCAGAAAATTTGCGAAAGCCGTGGTTTTTGGCGCCCGGGGAAATTCCGGGGTCATCACGTCCCAGTTTTTCAAAGGATTTTCCGAATGTTTTTATAAGATCAGCGAGGCGGATTGCGCGCAAACCGCTGCCGCCCTTACCGCCGGCGTAGATTGCGCCTACAAAGCCGTGGCACACCCGGTAGAGGGAACGATCTTGACCGTATTGCGGGAAGCCGCGGCACAGGTAAATCAGGAACTGGATCAAGGGAACATTTCCGGAATAGACGATCTGTTGGCGTTGTTTCTGATAAAAGCAAGAAACTCTTTGGAACATACCCCCGAACTTCTGCCCATTCTGAAATCCGCCGGAGTGGTGGATAGCGGCGGGGCAGGGATCGTTTACGTTTTTGAAGGAATGGAAAAATATCTGAACAACGAACCCATCGCCCCCTTTCTTCCCCAACCGGAAAACGAAAGCCCGGTGGATTTTTCCCGGTTTAACAAATCAAGCACCTTTGAATACGGCTATTGCACCGAATTTTTATTACAGCTCACCAACGGAAAAAAAGGTCCGGATCCCGAAGCGTTCCGAAAAGAAATTTCGTCTTTGGGAGAATCGGCGGTAACGGTATTTGAAGACGACAAGATCAAGGTTCACGTCCACACCCAGACCCCTGAAACGGTCCTGTCCTACGCCCACCGATTCGGAGAATTTCTGACGCTGAAAGTAGAAAACATGAGCGTACAGCATTCCGAGACCGTCCCTGCCGTAGAGCTTTACGGAAGCAAGGAATACGGCGATTTCGCCGTAGTTGCCGTAACCCACGACCCGGCAATCAAAGACCTGTTTCAAACCATGGGCGCAGACCTGGTGATCTGCGGGGATAAAAACGTTCAGCCTTCCACCAAAGATTTCCTGAAAGCCTTTGAAATGACCGGGGCAAAGGAGATCTTCGTCTTTCCGAACAGCAAAAATTCCAATCTTGCCGCCCTGCAAGGGAGCGGATTTTACACCGGCGGAACGGTGGCGGTATTCGACACCAGGTCCGTAGCGGAATGTTACGCCGCCCTGTCGATGATGGATTTTGAGGCTCCGGACAAAGAAGTCTTGGCAAACGAGATCCGCTCGATCATCAAAAACGTCTACACCGTTCTGATCACCCAAGCGTCCAAAGATAGTATCTTCAACGGTGAAACCATCGAAAAAGACGACTTTTTAGCCTTCTCCGGCTCAGATCTTTTGGGAGTGGCAAAAGAACGCATCGCCGTTATGGTCCGCACCCTGGAAACGGTCTTGCGGGATTCCGACCGGGACACGGTCACCCTCTTTGCCGGTCAAACCGTCCCGCAAGAAGAATTAGACTCGGTCTCCGCTTACATGGAAAAACACTACCCCCTCACCGATCTTGACGTCATCTCCACCGGAAACGACAACTATGATCTACTCATTTCTTTTGAATAAAGAATAGAAAAAATCAAAAGATCCCATTTTCACTAATTCAAAAAAGGCAGGAAAAACGAATGAAAACCCTAACGAAAAAATGGCAGATGATTCTGTACGGCTGCTCGGGCATCGGGGTAAATATGCTGAACATGATCGTCGGTTCGTACCTCTGTTCCGCCCTTCTGACCGGAGGCTTTTCCCAAGAAGACATCGGCTATTGGACCTATACCGATAAGAATCTGGTCATCGCCGGCATTTGGGCGACGCTGATCCTCATCGCAAAAGCCGTGGACGGGATCATCGACATTCCCCTGGCGTCCTTTACCGACAACCTGAGAACCCGTTGGGGACGCCGCCGTCCCGCCATTCTCATCGGCTATATTCCCATGATCCTGGCATATCTGCTGTTCTTGATTCCGCTCAACGAAGGATCTACTCTGCTGAACACCGTTTGGTTTGCGGGGCTTCTCTGTTTGTTCTACGGTGCCTACACCCTGACCATGGTAACTTACTACGCCACCTTCGCGGAAATTTTGGACAATGACCGGGACCGGCTGTTTTTGTCCAACGTCAAATCGATCTGCGACGTGGTCTATTTCTCCATTTCCTTCGCCCTCGTCCCGGTCTTCGTCAACATCGGAAAAATGAATATCCGCTGGGTCGCCCTGCTGTTCCTCCCCTTGGCGGCAAGCATGGTTATCCCGCTGTTCATGATCAAAGAACCCTCCACCAAGGACGGAATTCCCGAAGGATCCAAAGACGCAAAAGGGGTCGGGTTCGTCAAATCCATTACGTATTCCTTCCGCAATAAAAACTTTATCTATTGGATGCTCTGTGCCTCGGTGATGAATTTTGGGCTCCAGTTGTTTTTAAGCGGGATCAACGAATTTTTCTCTTCCACCGGGTTAAATATGACCTTGGTTATGGCAACCTCCTTTGCACCCGTTCCCTTTACCCTGCAGATCTACAACAAAATGGTCAAGAAAAAGGGCATCAAATTCGGATTCCAATATTGCCTTTTGGTCTATTCCTTCGCTATGGTCCTGATGTTCATCTGCCGGACGCTGCCCATGCAGTATATGCTGCCCATGGCAATTCTCGGAGGATTGATCGTATCCCTTGCCATGGGGACGTTCTTTTCCGTTACGTATACCATTCCCTCCCAGTTGGCGGCGGAAGAAAACGCCCGGACCGGGATCTGCGCCTCTTCCATGTATTTCGCCGTTCAGGGATTGTTTGAAGGGGTTGCCGCGGGATTAGCGTCGGGACCCATGCTGGTCTTCTTGAAACAGAACAACGGAATCCCCTATATGACGCTGATTATTGCCGCCGCCTGTATGACCGCTTTCGTCATGGCGTTCTTCCTTCCCAAATCCATCGCGAATATGGGAAAAGAGATTCGGTAAACGCGGTTTTTTCCTTTCTTTTCAGGAAAAAGGAAATGCCGCGGAAGAAAAGCCAATGCCGGCGAATGGAATTCGCCCGAGAAACGATAAAACATTATTTCATCTCCACTTTGAACGCTTCGTTATGACTTTACTTCAAAAACGGATTCGGGAAAACTGCCGTCGTTTGGCAGATTCGCCCCGAACCATGGAAACGATTTACAATATTATATTTTCCCACGGCGATAACGTGATGACGGAAGACGCCTCTTTGGTAGGAGCCTCTTCCCGAAAGACCTACCGTCAAGTCCGGGAGGAAATCGAACTTACCGCCCGGGGAATCATTGCGGAAACCCACGGAAAAATCGGAGAATTTATCGGTCTTTACGGGGAAAACAAGCCCCAATGGATCGTTCTGTTCTGGGGGATCCTGAAAAGCGGAAATACGCCCTATCTGATCAATCTCCGCCAACCTGCGGACGTTTCCTCCGAAGCGTTACGCTCCTTGGGAGCAACGTTGACGCTCTGCGTAGACACGGCTCCCGACCTTGGAACGAAAACCGTTTCCTATCAAGCATTGCAAAACCCTTCCCACCCTTCCGTATCAAACATTCCCTTCGGCGACGGTTTCGCCCTTTCCACCAGCGGAACGACCTTGAGCAAAAAGGTCTGTATCTACAGCGGAAAAAACGTGGCGGCGCAGATTCTGAACGTGGACAAAATAATAGACGAAAACCCTGATATCGTGGGGGATTACAAAGGTCAGATCAAGCATCTGATGTTTCTGCCGTTGTATCATATTTTCGGGGTGGAAGCGGTATTTTTGTGGTATTCCTTTTTCGGAGCAACCTTCGTTTTCCCCCCGGATATGAACCCCCAAAATCTTCTGCGCACCGTCCGGGACCGGGGCGTTACCCACATTTTTGCCGTTCCCCTTCTGTGGGCGGCGGTAGAAAAGAAGGTTCGAAAGGAAGCGTCTTCCGATCCCAAAAAGGCAAAGAAACTGGAGACCGGGCTGAAAATTTCCCGGACGTTACAAAATCTCGCCCCCAAATTAGGGCAAACCCTTGCGAAACTCCTCTTTCGGGACGTCCGGGCAAACCTGTTCGGGGAAACCGTCGTGTTTTGTATTTCCGGGGGAAGTTCCATCCAATCTTCCACCTTGGATCTGATCAACGGTATGGGGTATCACCTCTGCAACGGTTACGGCATGAGCGAGATCGGAATTACGTCCGTGGATCTTTCCAAAAAAATGAAAGACCGGGTCTCTGCAACCATCGGCAAACCCTTTTCATCGGTGGCGTACCGCATCGACTGTGACGGGCGGCTGCTGGTCAAAGGGGAATCCCGGTGCGAAAAAATGACGGTGGACGGATTCGACTGTCCTATGGGCGAGTGGTTCAACACCGGGGATCTGATGACCAAAAATCAGCAAGGACAGTACCTGATTCTCGGCAGAGCCTCGGACTTAGTCTTCGGAGAAGAAGGGGAAAACCTCAATCCGGACTTTGCAGAACAAGCCTTTCCCTTGACCCACGCCCAAAACTTTACCGTTACCGGAGACGAAAACAACGAAAAACTGATGTTGGTCGTCCAAATTTCCGAAGACCTGACCGAAGATCAAAAAAAGCTTCTTGCCGAAGAAATTGCCGCGGGAAACGATCAATTACCCTTGACCTATAAGGTCAAAGAGATCCGATTCACCCACGACCCCATTTTAGCACCCCAAGAAATTAAAGTCAGCCGTGCCCGACTGCGCCGGCAGATCAAAAACGGAACCGTCCGGTTGTTCGAATCCCTCGGAAATTCCAAAAAGACCGGAGAACCTGCCGCCGAATCACCCTTGAAACGGGAACTGCGTCAGATCTTCGCCGAGATTTTGAACGTTCCCCTCGAAAAGATCACCGACACGGGGCACTTCATGAACGATTTGGGGGGCACCAGCCTGGATTATTTTACGCTCATCGGGCATATTGAGGAAGAATACGGCGTGACGCTGGAATTTGAAATGGAAAATTTTTCGTACTGTCTGAACGATTTCGTGCGAGTCATAGGAGAAAGACGGCAATGATCTACAAAGAGATTCTGCGCTGGTACGGGCTGTTGTCCGGGTATCCGCTGTATCTTGCCTATTTTAAGCGAAAAACTTATTACGAAGATCCGTCGGTGCAAAACCGCCGGCTCAAAGGCGGAGCGCTGATCGTCTCCAATCATTATCACGTGTACGATTTTATCGTCAACGCGGCGCTTTTTCCCTTCCGCAAACTGTACGTGGTGCTGAAAAGCGATATTTTTGAACATAAATTCCTGGCTTGGGGAATGTCCATTTTCGGGGGGATCAAGTCCGACCGGGATACTATGGGCATGCGGTTTATCGACGAAAGCGTTGCCCATTTGAAAAAGGGACGCATCGTTCAGATCTTTCCGGAAGCGTACATCACGGAAGACGGCAAAATGCGGGAATTCAAGACCGGATATATCATGATCGCCCAAAGGGCGGACGTTCCCATCATTCCGGTGATCACCGACGGAAACTACGGCTGGAACAAACGGGTCCACGTCATCATCGGAACGCCCATTCGTCTCTCCGATTACTGCCCCTACGTAAATCCAAACCGGGAACAGATCACCGAATTAAACCGCATCGTCCGGGAAAAATGTTTGGAATTACAAGAAGAACTTCATCGGCGGATCCAAGCCGACGGTTTGAAGAAGAACCGAAAGGAACTTTCGTTATGATCGCTTTTTTCCTTGCTCTGTTGCCGCTATTGACGGCACAACTTTCAGCGGATCTCGCCCTCTTTGCCGCCGCTTTCCCCCTGTCTTACGGAGTGCTTTCCGCGGCAGGGTCGATAATTTTCGGGATCGTTATAGCGGTTTTATCCATCTTCTTTTTCGGTTTTTTTGCCCCCAACGCCATCGTGGGGTATATTATCTACGTCATGCACCTGAAACGGACGAAAAAGACAAAATGGACGAGGGATTGCTCCGCAGACACCCCAATTCAGCGGGAAATGTTTGAAACCGGGTTAATCTGGGGAAAAGAGCACGCAGACAAAAAGCAAGACGTGCATATCGTAAGCGAAGGGTTGAATCTCTATGGGGAATTCTACGATTTCGACTCAGACAAAACGGTGATCCTGGTAGCAGGACGCACGGAAGGGCTTTGCTACGGTTACTACTTTGCCCGTCCCTACGCCGAAAGCGGATATAACGTTCTGACCATCGACAACCGCGCCCACGGAAACAGCGACGGAAAATACAACACCGTCGGGTTTGAGGAACATAAAGATATTCTCAACTGGGCAAAATATCTCCATGAAAATCATCATACGAACTCCGTCGTTCTCCACGGAATCTGTATCGGCTCTGCAGGTTCTCTCTACGCCCTGACCAGCAAAGACTGCCCCCGCTACATCGCCGGCATCGTTGCCGACGGAATGTACCCCAATTTCTGGGAAAGTTTCCGAAATCACATGATCGAATTAAAAAAACCCATGTTCGGACTTCCCTTTATCAACGCCTGGATGAAACTGTTGACCGGACATTCCATGAAATACGGTCCCATCGACGTGATCGAAAAATTAGACCGTCCCATTCTCATGCTGCATGGAACGGGAGATCGGTACTCTCGGCCGGAAGAGGCGGAAAAACTTTACGCAAAATGCAAAAGCAAACATAAAAAAATCGTATGGTTTGAAGATGCCGCCCATTCCCTGCTCCGGTATCGGGACTCCGAAAAATACGACGGCGCCATTAAAACGTTTTTGCACGAACTGACGGAAGACCGGACGTTTGCCACGTAAGAAAGGATCGTTCTTCATGAAACTTTTTACTGCCCCATTCTCCAATCCTTGCGTGATCGCCTGCCTCACCGCCTGGATCACGGCACAGATCATTAAAATGTTGATCCACGCTGTCACCTACAAAAAATTGGAATTTCACCGTCTGTTCGGAGACGGGGGAATGCCCAGCGGACACACCGCCACCGTCACCGCCCTTGCCGCCATGTGCGGATTAACGGAAGGGTTTGACAGCACCGTATTTGCCATCAGCGCAATTCTGACCGTAGTAGTTTGCAGAGATGCGGTAGGCGTTCGCCGGGAAACGGAGAAGCAGGCGAAACTGCTGAATAAAGTTGTGGACACGCTGGAAGAAAATGCCGGGACAAATCTCTCCGAAAAACCGCTGAACATCTTTATCGGCCACACCCCTCTGCAAATTGCCGTAGGTGCCGTGATTGGAATCGGAGTTGCGGTGGTTTTGCATTTTTTCCTATTATAAAACAAGAAAATACACGAAAATGCACCTGCAGCCGCAGGTGCATTTTTCATTATCGGGTTCAGAGAAAAACTCATTCCTCTTCCGATGAAGAAGAACCGTTGGAAGAATCCGTAGCAGAGTCTTCCGGCTCGGCGCTGTCCGTTCCGGAGAACAGATCCCCCTTCCCATCGGAATACAGAGATTCGTCTTCCGGAGCAGAAACAGGCAGCTGCGTCGCGGAGGTGGAAACGATGGAAAAACGGAGAAGGACAGAGCCTTCGGTCTCAATGCCGTCCGCGTTCATAGAACAATCAAATCCCAGCGTCTGTCCGATCAACTTCCCTTCGGAAGAAAAGCGCAAGGTGAGATAAATATCGGAAAAATCAGACATCGTCACCGGCGCCGTCTCATTGCCCGCCGCCGTCAAAGGAGAAATAATATCCGCGGAATCGGCGATGGAATTGGCAGGAAGAAACAGGACCAGAGAATAACTGCCGTCGTCACTGCGAAGAAGGTCTTTTGCGACGAAATTATAATCGTCTACTTTTCCGAATACCGGACAGCGTTCGGCAAAATAATCGGAAACCTCGGCGTAAGTTCCTTCCGCTTTGATTTTTGATCCGGTATGGATATAACAAACGCCGTTTTTATAAACGTAGCGTTCGGTCTTGACCTCTTCTCCTACGGTGCAGGTTCTCTCCATCATACGGTCACTCCCGTTTCTGCGGACAACCCCTTCCATTTCCGCAACGACCGATTCCCCCGACCGGTAGACCCAGGACATTTCTGCGGAAAATACCAATGGTTCTTCGTAATCTGCATAGGAATCCAACAATACCGGGATCAGTTCCTTATCGGTCATTGACGCAAGATCTTCCCGTGAAACTTCCGGAGCTTCTCCCCGGTCCGAATCGCACGCAGTCAACCCAAAGCATAGGGCGGACGCAAGGAAGAGAAGCAAAAATCTTTTTAATTTCATTTCAAAATACCTCCTTCGTATTCCCGATCTAAGATCTCAATCAATTCTCCCACGGCGCCCTCCCGGCAATCACAGAGAACCTTTTCCGCCGCCGCCCGGATTCGAGGCAACGCGTTGGCGGGAGCAAAGGCGCGGTCCGCCGCCAAAAGCATGGAATCGTCGTTTTCGTAATCCCCCACGGCGACGACGGTGCGAACCGAATCGCCTAAAAGGGTTCTCAGATGGTTCAGACAGGCTCCTTTTCCGCCCAAGGGAGAGATAAATTCCACTCCGGTTGCCCAGCTTCGATGGATATTGTAGCGGGTTTGGAAGGTCTTCCGTGCCAAATCCAGAAACGTCAAAGCCTCTTCTTCCGTGGGAAAATCACGGCAGACAGTTTTCAACAAATCTCCCGTAGCATGCTTCAAAAAGGTATCGGCAAGTTCCCCCGCCGTCACCATCAAGGTGGCGTCCGTAAAGCAAAGGGAACAGGTAATCTTCCCTTTCAGTAAAGGGGAACCGTCTAACCATTCCAACAAAAATCCGCTTCCGTCCAAGGGAAACGTCCACAAAGTGCGCCGGGTTTGCGGATCGTAGATCCGCGCTCCGTTTTCCGTCACCATAGGGCTGTTAATGAAAAAGGGGAAATTGGCTTCATATCCGGCAGGCCGGCCGGTAAACAACGAAAAACGCCCTCCCTCCGATTGAAAATACCGAAGGGCTTGCAGATTCCGTTCCGGGACTTCTCTGCCCGACGCAATCGTTCCGTCCAGATCGGAACAGAGCAGAATTCCCTCAAAGCGTCCCATCGTTTAACCTCAATTCTTTTCCTTGCGCATAGTAAGAGAAATGCGCTTTTTGGCAGCGTCCACCGACAAGACCCGGACTTCCACCACGTCCCCGACCTTTACCACGTCCGAGGGGTGTTTGATATACCGATCTGCCAGTTGAGAAATATGAACTAAGCCGTCCTGATGAACACCGATATCCACAAAGGCGCCGAAGTCGATGACGTTCCGCACCGTTCCTTTCAGAACCATACCTTCGGTCAGATCGGACAGATCCATCACGTCGCTGCGCAACATGGGAGCAGGCAGATCGTCCCGGATATCCCTGCCGGGACGCGCCAGTTCGGGGATCATATCGTTCAGCGTAGGAAGACCGACACCGCAAGCCTCTGCGGCGGCTTTCCGTCCGTATTTGTCGGCACGGGCAGCGATTTCGGAGCGCACCATTTCGGGAGAAGCGTCAGATAAATCCAAAATCTCCAGTAACTTTTTCGCCGCCGGATACGATTCCGGGTGGACTGCCGTATTATCCAACGGCTCTTTTCCCTGGGGAATCCGCAAAAATCCGGCACATTGCTCAAAGGCTTTCGCCCCTAATTTCTTCACCTTCAACAGTTCTTTCCGGCTGGAAAATCCACCCGCTTCGTCCCGGTAAGCCACGATATTTTTGGCGATCCCGGAATTGATTCCGGCAATGTAAGACAAAAGGGACGGAGAGGCGGTATTCAGATCTACCCCGACGCTGTTTACACAGTCTTCCACCACGCCGGTCAAGGTCTCGTCCAGCCGGGCAGGGGGCATATCGTGTTGATACTGACCGACCCCGATGGCTTTCGGGTCGATCTTCACCAACTCTGCCAAAGGATCCTGCAACCGCCGGGCAATGGACACGGCAGAACGAAGGGAAACGTCAAACTGGGGGAACTCTTCCGCCGCTAATTTGGACGCGGAATAGACCGACGCTCCCGATTCGCTGACCACCATATACGTCACCTTACGGCTGGCTTTTTTGATGGTATCCGCAACGAAAATTTCCGCTTCCTTCGACGCGGTTCCGTTGCCGACAGAAATGCAGTCTACCTTATATTTTTCGATCCATTGAAGCATTTTTGCGGCGGCTTCTTCCACCTTATTTTGGGGCGGTGTGGGGTAAATGACCCCCGTATCCAGCACCATTCCCGTCGAATCCACCAAAGCGATCTTACAACCGGTACGGTACGCCGGGTCGACGGCAAGAACCACCTTCCCTTTGATGGGGGGCTGCATCAACAACTGCTTCAGGTTCATGCCGAACATTTTTATGGCTTGCTCCGAGGCTGAGGCAAACAGATCCGAACGGATCTCCCGTTCCACCGAAGGAAAGATCAGCCGATCCCAAGAATCGGCACAGGCGCTGCGGACAAAATCAGCGGCGTAACTACCCGATTTGACGAAGGTGGCTTCCATGAGATTGGAAACCTCGCCGCAAAGGATCTTCACCTTTAACTTTTCTTCTTTTTCTCCCCGGTTTACCGCCAAAATACGGTGGGACGGAATCTTACGCAAAGGCTCTTCATAGTCGTAATACAGCCGGTAAACGGTGTCTTCTTCCGTGGCGGCTTCGGAACGGATCAGCCCTTCCGCCATAATTTTAGCCTTCACGTCCTTCCGGAATCCGGCGTCGTCGGAAATCATCTCGGCGATGATATCCGAGGCTCCGGCAAGGGCGTCTTCCGCCGTCTCCACGCCCTTTTCCGGGTCAATATATTCGGCGGCTTCGGCGGTCAGATCCCCGCTTTTTTCCTGCGCAAACAAATGCAATGCCAAAGGCTCCAAGCCTTTTTCCTTTGCAATCGTCGCCCGGGTACGGCGCTTGGGCTTGTAGGGACGGTACAGGTCTTCCACTTCTGCCAAGGTTCCGGCGGCGTCAATTGCAGCCTTCAACTCCTCTGTCAGCTTGCCCTGCTCGTCAATAGACGCACAGACTTCTTCCCGGCGTTTCTGCAGATTCCGCAGATATTGCAGCCGATCGGCAAATTCCCGCAACACCTGATCGTCACAGGAGCCGGACATTTCTTTCCGATACCGGGCAATAAAGGGAATGGTATTCCCATCGTCAATCAATTTTATGATATTTGCCGCCAAGTCCTCGCGGATTTTGAACTCGGCGGATAACATTTTGATTTCTTCCATTTCAGCCGTTCCTTTCGGGCAAATTTTCTCTTTTTCTATTATACCACAAATCCCCCGCGCCGTCAAGCAAAGGCAACGAGTTTATACAAAAAATCTCTGCCGGAGCAGAGATTTTTTCTTACAGCACTTTGGACAAAAATTCCTTTGCCCGGTCGGTTTTCGGATTTGCAAAAAATTCATCGGGGGTATTTTGTTCCATAATAACCCCTTCGTCCATAAACAAAATGCGGGTGCCCACTTCTTTGGCAAAGCCCATTTCGTGGGTGACCACCACCATGGTCATGCCCTCGTCGGCAAGTTGCTTCATCAAATCCAAAACTTCCCCGACCATTTCCGGGTCGAGGGCAGAGGTGGGCTCGTCGAAGAGGATCACTTCCGGGTTCATGGCTAACGCCCGGACGATGGCAATCCGCTGTTTTTGCCCGCCGGACAACTGGGCGGGATAGGCGTTGGCTTTCTCCGCAAGTCCTACCCGTTTCAAGAGATCCATCGCCTTGGCTTCCGCTTCCCCTTTGGTCTGCAATTTCAGTTTTACCGGTGCCATGATAATGTTTTGCAGGATCGTTTTGTGGGGGAACAAGTTGAAATGCTGAAAGACCATTCCCATCTTTTGACGGATCTTATTGACGTTGCATTTCGGGCTGGTAATTTCCTGCCCGTCGAAAAAGATCTGCCCTTCCGTGGGCGTTTCCAATAGATTGAGACAACGCAGAAACGTGGATTTCCCCGAACCGGAAGGCCCGATAATAACGATTTTTTCGCCCTTTTTGATGGATTCGTCGATTCCCCGAAGGACTTTGATCTCGTCGTTTTTCCCGAAGGATTTCACTAAATTTTTAACCTCGATCACCTTTCCGCAACCTCCTCTCCAGCAATTTAACCAGTTCAGACAAGCCCAGCACCAGCACCAGATAGATCAGCGCGACTGCCACCAAGGGCATAAAGTTGCTGAAGGTGATACTGCGGATAATCTCTCCGCCCCGGGTCAGATCGGAAACGCCGATATACGAAGCGACGGACGTTTCTTTCAAAAGAGCGATAAATTCGTTTGCCAAGGCTGGCAGTACCGACTTAAAGGCTTGCGGGATCACGATATACCACATGGTTTGGGCGTAGTTAAACCCCAGAGAACGCCCCGCTTCCATCTGTCCGTCGTCCACGCCCATAATTCCGCCCCGGACGATCTCGGCAACGTACGCGCCGGAATTGAATCCGAAGCAAAAGACAGCGGCGGAAACTTTATCCACCCCGATGGGCAGAAGCAGTACGAAATAAATAATCAGCAGCTGAACCATGACCGGCGTCCCCCGGACCACGGTCAGATACAGAGTAAAGAACCAGTTGAGAATCCCCAATTTCCCGGTTTTATCATGGGTACAGCGGACGATTGCCACGATAAATCCGATCACAAGTCCGATCAAAAGAGCAAAAAACGTGATCTGCAGCGTGGTCAGAAGACCGTTGAGAAGATACCGCCAGTAGCCGTTGCCGAAATTGCGGACGAACTCATCGGCAAAATCGTTCCAGATACGAATGATCGGGTGGGAGGTGTCGGGCTTTTCCCGGTCTTCCACACTCAGGGCAATGCATTGTACCAACCCGTTGCGGAGATTGGTTTTCGTTTCAATGGAAACCTGCTGACCGTCCACGGTGATGGATTTCAGGGCAAGGACCTCGTCCTTCGCCTTCAAAATTCCGCCGTAGACCGCATCAATGACCGCATCGTCCAAATAGACCTGATAGGTACCGTCGATGTCGTAGATCGCAATCTGCACCGTTCCGGAAAGGGGAGCGGCAGAGGCGATCAATTCCTGCAGATCGCCGTCGATCTCCAACCGAATGGCGGTGGCGGACATCTGCATTCCGTTGGGAGTGGTGGTATTCAATCCCAAGAGAAAATCCACGTTTTCTTTCAACGCGGAATAAACGTCCACCGTCTGATAGGAGCAGGTCAGGATCACGTCCCTTTCCACGCCGTATTCCATCGACAGGACGGTGAGCGACGATCTTTCTTTCAGGCAAGTCAGGGATTTCGTTCCGGTGAGAACCGCGTCCAGTTTTTGTTCTACGATCTGCTGCGCCTGCTCTTTGGAGATCTCTCCTGCCGTCGCTTGATTCAACGAGACGATCACCGTCACCGAAAGAGCCGCAGCCAAAAGAACGGCGATCCCCAGACCGATCCATAGTTTTTTCTTATTTTTCTGCATAACTTATTTCCTGTCCGAGACAGCAAAGCAGGAATGCGCGTATCCGCATTCCTGTTTTGCAGGTCTTATAAGATCAAATATGACTTAGTTGGCGGGAATGTACTTTTCAATAATTTTCTGAATCGTACCGTCTGCGGTCAAAGCGTCAATGGCAGAATTCAGTTTATTGAGCAGTTCCGTATTCTCCTTATTGACGGCAATGGCGTATTCTTCGTAAACGTATTCGGTCTCCAGGATCTTCAATCCCTTGCCTTCGTTCGCGGCAACGAGGGATTTCGCGGGTTCGTTGTCGATGATGACCGCCGCAACGTCACCGCCCAAAAGAGCCAGAACCGCTTCGTTCCCGTTGTTGTACTGAACGACGTTTCCGTTGGAAGTTCCGTCTTCGTTGGTTCCGTAGTCCTCGGAGGCATAGATGTCACCGGTGGTGCCCAGCTGAACGCCGATTTTTTTGCCGTCCAGATCGTCGAGAGTAGC
>JAZNDV010000095.1:0-3284 GCA_045588285.1 Eubacteriales bacterium | reverse complement strand
CCGTAAGGAAACGGAAAAAACGGTCAAACTCTGTCAAAAATACGGTTGCCCCGTAGAATTTATTTTGAAAGACATCAGCACCCTGTCGAACCGTCCCGAAAACCTGGTCGTTTGGGCAAACACGGTAGCAGACGTGTTGGATGCTTATTATGGTCAATAATTTCCGAAAGAGAGAGACTGCATTTTTGAAAAGAAATATGCGCAATCGGTTAAACCCTCTTTCTAAAGGGGGAAAAAAACCGTTGCACGCTCTACAACAAACGGTATTTCTTTTGATGCGGCAAACCAAATCTCTGAACCTGCTCATAAACTTTGAATGATTCACTTGGAGGTTATTATCATGAACGCAAAGGATAAAGAAATTATTCGGGAACTTGCGAAACGGTACATGGAATTTGCAACTTCCGAAGAACAACGGAAATCAATGCAGCGAATGAAGGATACGAACGACTTAAAGATCGTTCGTCCTCCGGTTCTGATCCAAGAGATCCCCTGGGCTCAGGTGATGAACCTTGACGAGGAGCTCCCCTGCAAATGCGAGGATCCGGCAGCTCGGAGAGTGGAATCATTTTTCCGCGGCACGTTGTTTTTACGGAAGAATTTCCGGGCAGACGTCATCGCTGAGCCGTTTTACCGGGTAACGATGGCGTACGATTCCACCGGAATCGGAATTACTCGAAAAGAAGAAACCCTTTCCTCCAACCACAAAACGAACATCGTTTCTCACAAATACGAAGACCTGCTGGAAGACGAGGACAGCGTCGAACTGATTCAAATCCCCACCTTCACTGCCCGCCCCGACAAAGACGAAAAGACGATGGAGATTTATACCGACCTGTTGGGCGATTCCATTCCGGTCAAGCTTTGCGGACTCGGTCCCATGGCGCACAATGCTTGGGATACGATCGTCCGTCTTCGGGGTATGGAGCCCGTTCTCTACGATATGTACGACCGTCCCGAGCATCTCCACGCCCTTGGGCAGAGGATGTTGGACGTAACGATTGCGGAGATGGACTTCCGGGAATCCTGCATAAAAACAGATCCAACCTTCCCCGGAATACACTGCACTCCGGCACAGGTCTCCGGACTTGCCGAAGACGGACTGAAGGCAACCTGGCTTCGCACGCATGCCCAGCCTTTCTCCGAAGTATCTCCCGAAATGCACGAAGAATTTGATATCAATTATACGCTCAAGATCGCCGACCGGTTTGGTTATACCTATTACGGCTGCTGTGAACCTTTGGACCAAAAATTGGATATCATTCGGAAAATTCCGAACCTCCGCAAGGTCGGGGTTACGCCTTGGGCAAAGGAAGAGATCATGGCAGAACAGATGGGCGGAAACTACGTCTATTCCCGCAAGCCGAATCCGGCAAACGTTGCCATCAAGACCGATCCGGAAGTAGTCCGTAAGGAAACGGAAAAAACGGTCAAACTCTGTCAAAAATACGGTTGCCCCGTAGAATTTATTTTGAAAGACATCAGCACCGTATCGAACCGTCCCGAAAACCTGGTCGTTTGGGCAAAGACCGTATCCGAAGTCTTAGATCAATACTACGGGGAATAAGAGCCTTACTGAAAAAATCATTTTTGTATATATAGGTGAATTATGAACAATTACACGAAAGCCGTAAGATTTGAACGTCCCGATTATATTCCGATGGAATTTCACATTAATGATTCTTGTTGGCATCATTATCCGAAGGAAGCTCTTTGGGATCTGATGGAAGCACATCCCTTTTTGTTTCCGGATTTCAAGCGCCCGGATTCCAACTGGACCCCTACCTACACGTTGTGCAGCCGCAAAGATGAGCCCTATACCGATCCCATGGGCTGCACTTGGGTAACGTCTGACAACGGAATCACGGGGACAGTACACGGACACCCTCTTTCCGATTGGAGTTCCTTTGGCACCTCTTGGCAGATCGCAGATCCGAATACGAGCGACGGACTGTACCTCGTAGATTGGGCTGCTCAGGAAAAAGCTTGGGCAGACCTCAAAGCAGAGGGAAAGACTTTTTCCGGCAGATTACGGCACGGACACACCTTTTTGCAGCTTTGCGACCTTCGAGGATATGAAAACATCATGTTTGATATGGTTGATGAAGACCCCTTATTGTTTGAGCTGATCGAACAGTTGGAAGAATTCAATCTTTCCCTCGTTCGTCGGTTTATCCGCAACGGGTGTTCTTCCATGCAATATCCTGAAGATTTAGGAATGCAAATCGGGCCGATGCTTTCTCCCGAACAATTCCGGAAATATATCAAGCCTTCCTACGAACGGTTGATGAAGCCCGCAAAAGATGCCGGAATTCCCATTCATATGCACTCGGACGGAGATATTCGTCTCCTCGTGGACGATATCGTCACCAGCGGAGTGGAAGTTATCAACCTCCAAGACCTTGTCAACGGAATTGATTGGATTGCAGAAAAATTCCGGGGTAAGGTTTGCGTAGATCTGGATATTGACCGTCAGAAAATAACCCCTCACGGGACCCCCGAACAAATTGATGCTCTGATTCGGGAAGAAGTATCCAAAATCGCAACTCCCGAAGGGGGACTTTGCATGATCTACGGGTTGTATCCGGGCATTCCCCTCGAAAATATAAAAGCCCTCATGGATGCAATGGAACGGTATGCACACTTCTATTCTTGATAAACAATAATCAGTTTTTCTGAGAGGAACTACTTTATGAAAAGAAACATGCGTGAATGGTTGAAAAACCTTCCTGAAAGCAAAAAGGCGTTGCCCGTACTTTCTTTCCCCTGCGTATCCCTGCTGGGCTGCACGGTCAAAGAACTGATTTCCGACAGCGACAAGCAAGCGGAAGGAATGGCTTTGGTTGCTCAGCGCACCGACGCCGCCGCATCGGTCAGTTTGATGGATCTATCGGTAGAGGCGGAATGTTTCGGAGCCGCCGTTCAGTTTTCCGACGATGAAGTCCCCACGGTCAAAGGCCGTCTGATCCATGACGAAGAAGAGGCAAACGCCCTTCAGGTTCCCGAAGTCGGGACTGCCCGTTCGGGACTTTACGTGGACTCCATTCGCAAAGCTGTCGAAAAGATCCCCGACCGTCCGGTCTTTGCCGGAATCATCGGTCCCTTCTCTTTGGCGGCACGGCTTTTGGACGTATCGGAAATCATGATCGATTGCTACGATGATCCGGACATGGTCCATATCGTATTGGAAAAAGCCACGGAATTCTTGATTGCCTACGCAAAAGCCTACAAAGAAGCCGGCGCAAACGGCATCGTTATGGCAGAGCCGGTGGCAGGACTCCTCT
>JAZNDV010000094.1:0-3386 GCA_045588285.1 Eubacteriales bacterium | reverse complement strand
GTTAAAACGCTCGGTGAGTTTTTCGAAACCGATAACCCCGGTCTGTGCCCGAAAATAACTCTCAAATGAGGGCGTTGCAGAGGCAAGCAGAAGGAGTCCCTTTCCCCGGGCGACCCGGTAAGCGGCGATCTCCCGGGCATGGTAACGGGGAGATGCCTCAGATTTGTAGGTGTGTTCCTGCTCTTCGTCGATGATGAACAGAGCCCCCTCGGACACGGGGGCAAACACGGCGGAACGGGTGCCGACGACGACATTGGCTTCTCCTGAACGGATCCGGCGCCATTCGTCGTGGCGCTCTCCCATAGAGAGTCCGCTGTGCAACACCGCGAGAGATTGGGCGTAATGGGAATATAAGCGGTTAACGATTTGCAAGGTCAAAGAGATTTCCGGAATCATAAGAACCGCTTGCTTGCCCTGTTTCAGCGCTTCGTCGATAAGGCGGATAAAAACGTGGGTCTTCCCGCTTCCGGTCACCCCGTAAAGAAGGTGGGTCTTTCCGCTGTTCAGATCAGAGATCAGACTGTCCGCAGCGACGGTTTGTTCTTCATTGAGAACCACCTGCGGGGGTGTTTCTGGCAAAGGGCGGTCTTTCAAGGGATTTCGGGGAATTTCGGTTTTTTCAAGAGAGATCAACCCTTTTTTTGCAAGGGTCTTGATCACCGATTCCGAGACCCCTGCCACGTAGGTCAGTTCTTTAACGGTCATCTGTCCTTCTTCCAACAGAAATCCCAAGACGTCACAGTGCTTGCGATTGGAATAGTTCGCCTCCATATACGCGGCGGCGGCACTTTCATCTGAAATCGATGCAGACAAAAGAGATTTTGCGGAACCGCCGAAAACTCCCGTGGGCAGCAGACAGCGGGCGGCTTCAAACCACGTACAGAAATACCGTTCCCGCATATAGCGGATCACGGAGAGGGATTCGGAAGAAAGATAACATTCCCCGACCGAAAGAAGGAATTTCAATTTTGAGGGAGACGTTCCGTCTTTGGGAGCTTCCCCCAAGACCACTCCCCGCACCGGTTTATTGCCACGACCAAAGGGCACGGTGACGATACTGCCCACGGGGGCAGTTACGCCCTCGGGAAGCAGGTATTCGTACAATTTATCCGCGGAACGGGGAATTCCCTCCACGGCGACGCCCACAGAGATCATGACAAAGCTCCTGAAAAAAATTATTCTTCGATTTCAGATCCGTCAGGTTCAGAATAGACGGCTTTTCCGTCAGCGAAGGCGTTGACCGCCATTTTGATGGGTTTTTCGGCAAGACGCTCTTTGCTGTTATTTGCTCTCTCGGCGATGGTGCGTGCTTCTTTTGCGACGGCGATGACGAGAGAATAACGGCATTGCTTTTCTTCTTTGATGAGGTTGTTGACTGCAGGATAAATCATGGTGTAAACTTCCTTTCAGAAATGAAAATCATATATTAAAGATCTGACGTTTCGGCAAGATAGATACGGTTTAACTCTTCCCGTGCTTTTTCTAAATCGTCGTTCACGACGGTATATTGGTAATCGTCCCGGTGGGTCAATTCTTCTTCCGCCTGATGCAGACGGCGGAGAACCACGGATTCCTCTTCGCTCTTCCGACCCCGCAGCCGTTGACCGAGAAGCTCCAGAGACGGCGGAGCGATAAAGACGGTAACGGCGTCGGGATACTGAGCGTAAGCGTCCTTCATTCCTTGGGTTTCGATCTCAAGAATGACACTTCTGCCGGCATTCAGGGCATCTTCCACCGGTTTACGGGGGGTGCCGTAAATATTGCCGCAGTAACGTTTATACTCGATAAATGCATTATCGGAGATCATTTCCTCAAACTTTTCGTGGGTGAGAAAATAGTAATGGACTCCGTCCTGTTCCAATCCTTCCCGGGGTGCCCGGGTAGTGGCGGAGATAGAATAGAACACGTCGGGGTGGCGTTCCAGAAGATCGGAAAGAAGAGTCCCCTTTCCGCTGCCGGAAGGTCCGGAGATGATAAACAAACGGGGACGGCTCATGCTTCTTCTCCTTCCGGGTCTTCATTGTCCAGGGGATTGATTGCACCGGGAACGCGGTTAACGATGGTCTCGTGCTGAAGGGCACTTAAGATCACGTGGCCGCTGTCGGTGATCACCACGGCGCGGGTACGGCGGCCGTAGGTTGCGTCCACCAAAGTTCCCTTGTCCCGGGCGTCCTGAACCAGGCGCTTGATGGGAGAGGAATCGGGAGAAATGATGGCTACGATGCGGTTGGCGGCAACGACGTTGCCGAATCCGATACTGATCAGCTGCATAACGGATCCCCCTTACTCAATGTTCTGAATCTGTTCCCGGATCTTTTCGATGAGGGATTTCATTTCAATGGCGATGCGGGTCATCTCCAGACCTCCGATCTTGGACGTAAGGGTATTTACTTCCCGATTCAGTACCTGAACGATGAAGTCCATTTTCTTTCCGTTGGAAATCCCTTTTTCCAGCATTTCCGTCAAAGCGGTGCAGTGAGAACGGAGACGGACCAATTCCTCGTCCACGGCGGTCTTATCCGCCATTACGGCAACTTCGGTCAAAAGACGTCCCTCGTCCACGGTGTGTTCTCCCAAAAGTTCTTCCATGCGGGTGCGCAGACGGGTCTCGTAGGCGCTCATCAATTCCGGAAGGTGGGATTCCACCTGAGATGCAAGGTTCGTCAATTCCCCGCACTTGGCGATAATATCGTCTGCAAGACGCTGTCCTTCTCCTTCCCGCTGAGCGATAAAGGAAGCGACAGCTTCTTCCACCACGGACCGGATATCGTTCCAGGCTTCGGCGGCATCTTCCTCGGCGGTATCCGCAGAGACCACGGACGGAAGGCGGAGAACAGTGGAAACGGTAAGATCGTCCTTCAAACCGTTCCCCTCAGCGGCGGCGCGCAGGGCGGTAAGATATTTGGAAAGAAGCTCCTGATCGACGGAAACGTCGGTGTCGTTTCCTTCTTCCCGCTTGACGGTCAGGTTCAGATCTACCTTTCCCCGAACGATGGAACGGCGCAGTTCTGCCCGGATCGGGTCTTCGAGAGAAAGATATGCCCGGGGAATTCGGGCGTTCAGTTCAAAATAACGGTGGTTTACCGCTTTGATCTCCACGGTGATATCCCGACACCCAATAACACGCTGGGCTCTGCCGTAACCGGTCATACTTCGAATCATAGCATTACCTCGATAATTCTATTATATATTATTTAATCTATTATAAACGCCGAGCGAAGGTTTGTCAATCCCTTTTTTCCGTTTTTTCACAAACATTTCACCCTTTTGAAACATTAAGAAATGGCGGAAAATATATAAAATGTGATAAAGAAGAAGCAAATAGACAAAAAATAGGACTTCCGTTTTTCAGCAAGTCCTATTTTTCATTTTGCATTTTGAATTCT
>JAZNDV010000093.1:0-6230 GCA_045588285.1 Eubacteriales bacterium | reverse complement strand
GTCATAACTGTAGTACACTTCGGAACCGTCGGGGTAGATCAGGTATTCCAGATTGCCCACTGCATCATAACGGTACTGAATCACGTTGCCGAAGGTGTCGGTATAGCTCGTGACCCGGTTCAGGGCATCGTAGGTTCGGGTAATGGTGCCGTTCCGGTCGGAGACGGTGAGAATATTGCCGTTGTCGTCATAAGTATAACAGACTTCGTTTTCTTCCGCCAGATAGCCGGTGATCCTGCCCAAAGCATCGTAGAAGAACTTCCGGATCTGCCCGCGGGCATTGGTCAGCTCCGCCTTCAGGTTCAGGGCATTGTAGGTGTACTGAATCTGTCCGCCGGAGACGGTGGATTCGGAGATCAGTCTGCCCAGCTCATCGTAGGTATAATTGGTGGCGCCGCCCAGGGGGCCTGCAAGACAAGTCACGTTTCCGAGAACATCATAGGCTGCGGTGCTGTTATTCCCGGCGGGGTCGGTCACAGCAGAGTTCTGTCCGCGGTTGTTGTACAGATACTGGTGTGTGTAGCCGAGAGAATCTTCTGTAACGGAGACCTTGCCCAAAGCGTTATATACGAAGGTCGTCTTCTTGCCCGTCGCATCGGTAACGGAGGAGGGAAGGTTCAGTTCATTGTATGCAGTTTCAGTAACGGTGTTGCCCTTCGCATCGAGAACCTTCAGAACGTTGCCGTTGGGATCGTAGACCTTGGTAAAGGTATTGCCCTTGGCGTCGGTGACGGTAGTCTGCCGTCCTGCGGCATCATAGCCGTAGGTGACGGCGGCGTTTTTTGCATTCCGCACCGAGGCTACGCGGTTCTGCGTGTCGTAGGTATAGACGGTAGTCTGTCCCAGAGCGTCGGTGACGGTGAGAAGGTTGTCGTTCGCATCGTAGGTGTATCGGGTAATATTCCCCTTTGCATCGGCGGCGGTAAGACGGTTGCCGAATTCATCGTAGGAATAGGTCTTTTTATGACCCATCGCATCGGTTTCCGACAACAGATCCCCGGCAGCGGAGTATTCGTAAACCACAGCTCCCGCTACGGGATTGACGGTGCGAATGACACGGGACATGGCATCGTATTGGTTGCGGATTTCGTTCCCTGCCCCGTCGGTAACGACAAGTGCATTCCCGTTTGCATCGTAGACGGTTTCGGTGATCGCACCCTTGGGATTGGTGTGCTTCACGACACGGCCTGCAGCATCGTATTCAAAGGTTTCCACACCGCCGTCTGCGAATTCTTTGGAAATAACCCGGCCGCCGTCATCATAGACCGTTCCGGTTACGTTCCCTGCCTGATCCGTCTCGGAAATCAGGCGGTCTTCTGCATCGTAAGCATAAGTGATAACGTTTTCGTCGGGGAGCTGAACGGCGCAGAGTTTCATATTCGCGGTATAAGAATACCAGGTTTTATTTCCGTTGGCATCGGTCACAGACGTCTTTTGGTAGTTGGAGTCATAGGAGTAGGAAACCGAGTTGCCGTTGGGATCCGTGACCTTCAGAAGGTTGCCTGCCTTGTCGTGTTCATACAAAGTAACCAATCCGGAAGCATCGGTCTTGGAGACCATTTGGCCGGCGGTATCATAGGTATAAACGGTAGTGTTGCCCATAGCATCGGTCTCGGACATGAGAAGACCGTTTTCGTACACGTAGATAACAGCGTTTTTACTGCCGACTTTCTTGCTGGACAGAAGAGCGTTTTCGTCATACGTGTAAAGGGTTACGGTGCCCCGAAGATCTGTATGCTGAATTACCTGATTCCGGGCATTATACGCGAAAGATTCTTCCGCGCCGGCGGGGTAGGTAATCTTTAAGAGATTTCCGGCATCATCGTAATGATAGTTCGTAACGTTTCCATTCTTGTCCTTAACCTGAACGGGCTTCTTAAACTTGTTGTAGATGACCTCGGTACGGTTTCCGAGACCATCCGTAACGGAGGATATGTTGTACGCCTCGTCATAGGTGTAAACCGTGGCATCGCCGTTTTCATCTTCGTAACGGATAAGCAATCCGTCTTCATTAAACGTTCTGACACTCTGTTTCCCAAGACGGTTGGTGGAACTGTTTACTCCGTTTTCACCGTAGGAGAAGGTGGAAAGTACCTCAGTCGTATTATGGCCGTCCAGCTGCTGAGAAACTCTTCCCAGCTCATCATAAATATTGGTGAAATAGCAGACGTCATCCCGATCCGTACCGGTTTGGATCCTGCCGTTTTCATCGTAGGTGTAAGTAAGCATACAGCCGGAAGCGTCTTTGATATTCACCAGATAGTTTCCGTAGTAAGTGAGCACCGTCTCTCTTCCGGTGTCATCGTAAACCCGGACCACCTTGCCGGTGGAATCCTTTTCAAGGTAGATGCTTTTTCCGGTGACAGTATCGGTTACCGTGATGCAGGAGTCTGCATAGGTCAAAGTAATTTCAAACCCGTGGCGGTCCACAATTTTTACGAGTTGGCCGTTGAGGTTGTAGTGTTCACAGCGTTCTCCGTTGCAATCCAGGCAATATCCGTCCGCGGTATGAGAAAGCAGATACCCTTCCTTGCCCTTGGTTTCAGGATGATAATCCGAACAAAGATCACATGCGAGATATTTGCTGAATTCCGAAGGATTTTCGTAAACAAACGCTTCGGTGCTGAACACCTCAATACGCTTTTCGAAATTATGATACCAGCCGACACCCAGAACCCCGGTGCGAAGCTTGGAAGAATTGTAGTGGGCGGTTACGGTGAGCTTCTGCCCGCCGAACAGGTTCAAAAGATGGTTCTTCAGAACGT
The DNA here is from genome assembly GCA_045588285.1 of Eubacteriales bacterium. GTDB lineage: Bacteria > Bacillota > Clostridia > Oscillospirales > UBA644 > RGIG995. The sequence goes on along the minus strand of JAZNDV010000093.1, from coordinate 3,465 downwards.
GACTGCCGATGGACATGTCTACGGGGTCTGCGGCGGTGCCCTTCCCGGTAAGATCGTCGATTTTACATTCCTGACATTCACATTCCGGAGTATGAGAAGGCGTATCTTTGATATCCGGAGTGTATTGAGGCAAAGAGTCCGACGGTTCAATTAATACGGCCTGAGATCCAACCTTGGAAAATATGTTCTGGACAGTAAGCTTGGGGCACCATGCAGCCCGGTTGTACAGAGGATCGTATAGGTAGTAGTCCGAATCTCTATATCCTGCAAGAACGTAGCAATGCTGATTCCCTACCAACCCGGAGACGTCGGACTCCGTAGGCTCATCCATATATTTTGTAGCCCAAATTATAACCGGAATATCATTGTCCAAATATTCGGTACGAATATATTTCATTGTTTTTCCGGAAATATGAACCGCCTTATAGTATAGTTGCGCTTTCCCCAAAGATTCATTTATTGCATCTACAACAACAGGCGCGTTGCATCTTCCGTTGTCGTTTTGGGGATCTCCGCAGAAATACGAGTTTGGATCCGTAGAATCGGTTCCAACATTCAAATAATCATATGCAAATGTTTTCATCGAGGGCCTGTTATTTACCCCGTACAGCAATTTTACGGCGCATTCTACTTCACTTGCATAGTTTCCTTCTCCCTCTGTATAAGGAAGATTAATGATCTTTTCAGATTCCGGAGTAGTGGACGTATCCGTAGTAGTGGAGGTACCCGGAATAGTGGGATTATCCGGTTCATCGTAGGAACCGTTGTTGTCCCCTTGAGTTGTCGTAGTAGTGGAGGTACCCGGAATAGTGGGATTATCCGGTCCATCGTAGGAACCATTGTTGTCCCCTTGAGTTGTCGTAGTAGTGGATGTATCCGGAATAGTGGGATTATCCGGTCCATCGTAGGAACCATTGTTGTCCCCTTGAGTTGTCGTAGTAGTGGAGGTACCCGGAATAGTGGGATTATCCGGTCCATCGTAGGAACCATTGTTGTCCTCTTGAGTTGTCGTAGTAGTGGATGTACCCGGAATCGTGGGGTTATCCGGTTCATCGTAGGAACCATTGTTGTCCTCTTGAGTTGTCGTAGTAGTGGATGTATCCGGAATAGTGGGATTATCCGGTTCATCGTAGGAACCATTGTTGTCCTCTTGAGTTGTCGTAGTAGTGGACGTACCCGGAATAGTGGGATTATCCGGTTCATTGTAGGAACCGTTGTTGTCCTCCGTAGTTTCGGTAGTTCCATTTTCGGTGGACGGATTTGTTACGGGCGTCTGTACGCCGGATTCGGTTACAGTAGATTCCCCTTGATTATTCGATGCTCCCGAAGCGGGAGTGTAAGATCCGTCACTCGTGGACGTTGTGTCGGTACGCTGCATAGAGAACGTAGTGGTATATTCTCCGGGAAGCGTGTTGTTTTCATTGTTTTCTGCCATAATTAAATCTCCTTTCGGCAGTTATTCTTTGCAGCTGCGATTGTAGTATAACATTTAACCATGACACAACCTGTCCCAATTAGGTTTTTATAAAAACAGATTCATCGCACATTTTCTTTGCGATGAATCTGTAGGCTGTATTAAAATTCTATTTTACTGCTGAGGGTTGTTTCAAACAAAGAAAGAAGACCGGGGTAACCCGGTCTTCTTTCTTGATCTTCTTTAAGGTTTCCACGCTGATATTTGTTTCCTTGTCAAAGTCAACCAACGATTTTTTGAAATCTTTTACAGCCTTTTTCTTGTACGGTCCTTTCGTAACGATTACGTGACCTTCCGCGCGAAGCTCTTTTTCTTGAGAGTCGCCGTGCTCCAAATATCCTCCAAGTGAAATTTCCCGGTGTCTCGGAACGGTATCAATGATCTTGATGATATAGTTTTGGTCAACGTTGCCGGGGTGCCGCATGTTCATGGGAAGGCTATCAAAACGAGAGATGTGCTGAACGCTGAATTTTCTTGCAAGGAAGGCTTCAATATCTCTCCAATGTGTAAGTTTTCCAAAGGGAGCCTGCATCAGCATATAATAATATACCTCTTGAGATAATTCGATACTGGTTTCTGCCGGAATAATCGTAATAACTTTTTTTGTGTTGTCCATATCTCGTCCCTCATTTTTAGAGAAATGATCTTCATGTTTAGCTATGATTATAGCATAAGAGTAAAAATCCGTCAAGTTTATATTGGGCAAACTTAATACTTCGTTCTTGAAAGAGGCAGTATATCTGGTTTAAGGGCATGATTGCGATATGTAAATACAATATTTTTTGGATAAGTTTACAATAATTTTAGAATTATAGAGGTGTGCATCATCGAAATATGAGGGAAAATATGGTAAAATAATGTCGAATTTTCTATTAGGGAGGCATTATTTATGCGAAATCAACTGAATCTTGTTTTGAAAGAGTACGTTCGGGCGAGACTAAAAGAGATTAAAAGGGAAGAAGGTTATACCCTCTTTGATCTTGCAGGAAAACTATGGATGGAAAGGAGAACGGCAGCGGCAATTCTTGCAGGGGAACATTCAATCAGCGGTCTGACGACCGCGTTATTTTTCGTCTTTTTGGTGAAAGACCCGGTGAAAGAAATTCAAGATCTTAGGATACTGTTTCAAGACGCAATCCAGAGAACCGAAGACGAACGTGTCTCGTAATGGGAGAAATTTCGGATGTGGAAAACAGAATTGGAATTGGACTATAGAATTCCCCGCAGAGTCACTGCTATTCGGAAAATCTCTCAGTATTATGCTCCGGTCTGCCCAAAATGCAATTGTACAATGGCGCGGGAATATCAATCCTATTGTGATCGTTGCGGCCAGGCGCTGCGCTGGAGGGGTTTTTCCTTTGCAAAGGCAACTATTGATACTTAAAGTCTATAAATAGAACATAAATCAAAGATCTTAAAACCGGCTACAGTTATCGTAGCCGGTGTAATGCTTTATAAAAAGGAGAATTGAAGATGTCATTCAAAAATGAATCATCGAACACGTTTTCTTGAGGTCGTCGAGAACGTAGACAAAAGGGATCGGGTTGTTGTGTGTCTTTTAACTGCAGATCCTAATTTGTGGGCAATTCCCGGATCTGCGTTGGAAGGAGGGGAGATCCACTGGAAACGAATGAATCCGTGTTACTCGTTGTAATTCAAACACGTATCCCTTATTGTTTATTGCGCGAGACCTGTATTACGAGGCACGAATCCGTGATCTGATCCGCTTGAAACCTATAAATCCATCAACCGTACCTTGGGGAAATGGCAAGAAAAATATGAGGGCTTCCTCAATGAACAAGGGCAGTCCTTCACACAGACGATGTAAGCACAAACCATAATCGTATTTTGAATGGCACCACGGTAAATAAATTGTGACATTTTCGGGAATCCTATTGACATTATTTCGGTATACCGATATAATATATGTGGGTGATGAAAATGAGTATCAATGAAATACTTGCCGAAAACGGTATGACAAAATACAGACT
>JAZNDV010000092.1:0-2174 GCA_045588285.1 Eubacteriales bacterium | reverse complement strand
CCCAAGCCGCTGCCATGGCAGCCACCTTTTCCTGCTCCCTGGCGTTGTCCGGATTCCAGATCGTCAGCGGTATGGCAAACGGCATTGACACCTACGCCCACAAAGGATCCTTGATCAGAGGAAAGGCGTCCTTCGCCGTTCTCGGGTGCGGTGTGGATCTTGTCTATCCAAAATCCAACCAAACCCTTTACCGTCTTCTGAAGGAACACGGCGGCTTGATTTCGGAATACCTTCCGGGCACTCCGCCCTTGGCTTCCAATTTTCCCCGGCGCAACCGCATCATCTCCGGGCTTTCCGACGGAGTTTTGGTGGTAGAATGTCCCATCAAAAGCGGTTCCATGAGCACCGCAAAGCACGCGGTGGAGCAAAACCGTCTGCTGTTTGCAGTTCCGGCGTCCCCCTCCGACCGGATCAACACCGGCACAAATCAGCTCATTAAGCAAGGGGCAGTCTTCTGCACCGAGCCTGATGATATATTTCACGAATTCCTTCCCCGTTACGGAGACCGGATCACCCCGACCACCGTCCGATACGTTCCGGCGATGTCGGAAACCTCCGTTCCGTTACACCCCGAAAAACCAAAGGAAACGGGAAAACGAAAGGTGTCTGCAGTAAAATCTCTGCCACCCCTTTCCGAAGAAGAAACCTTGATTTATCGGGTATTCCCGGAAGATCAGGCGTTATCCGCCGACGAGATCTGTCAGCAAACGGACCTGCCCTTCCACCGCGTACTCCCACTCCTGCAGGCGCTGGAATTATCCGGCTGCATCGAATCTCTGCCGGGGTCTATGTTCCATCGAAAATAACTGCAAAACAACCCAAAAAAGGAGAACCGTAATGGCAACGAAAACCACCGCCAACGAAACCAAAAACACCCCGAAAAAAACCGGGGCAGCGAAATCTACCGCAAAAAAGACCGGGACAAAAAAGGTTTCCCGTCCTACCAAAAACCTTTTGATCGTAGAATCCCCTTCCAAGGCAAAAACCATCAAAAAATATTTGGGAAGCAAATACGAAGTCATGTCCTCCAAAGGGCATATCCGTGACCTTCCCGCGTCGCGCTTGGGCGTTGATATTGAAAACGGATTTACTCCCGAATATATCGTCCCCCGCAAAGACGGAAAAGCGGCTCTTTTGAAAGAACTGAAGACCGCTGCCAAAAACAGCAAAGCCGTCTATCTGGCAACCGACCCGGACCGGGAAGGAGAAGCCATCGCCTGGCACCTTGCCCAGGTGCTGGAATTGGACGAAACCTCGGCAAACCGGGTCACCTTTAACGAAATCACCCGGAAAGCCGTCACCGAGGGAATTCAGCACCCCCGCGCCATTGATCAGAATCTGGTTGCAGCCCAGCAGACCCGCCGGGTATTGGATCGGATCGTGGGATACAAATTGTCTCCCTTCCTGTGGCATAAGGTAAAATACGGTCTGTCCGCCGGCCGCGTGCAATCGGTCGCTACCCGCTGGGTGGTGGATCGGGAACGGGAGATCGAAGCTTTTATTCCTCAGGAATACTGGAATCTCGACGCGCATTTCAACAACGGAAAAAAAGAATACTCCGCCCGTTTCTTCGGCAATGACGAAGGAAAAATCCCCGTAACCTCTTCCGAAGAAAACGAAAAGATCCGGAAAGAGTTGGAAGGAAAGGATTATACCGTCCGTTCTTTGAAGGAACAGGAAAAGCAAAAAAATCCTCCCCCGCCCTTCACCACCTCTTCCCTGCAGCAAGACGCATCGGTTCATCTGAATATGCATCCTCAAAAGACCATGTCCGTGGCACAGACGTTATACGAAGGTATTGACGTGGTAGGACACGGCCCCGTAGGTTTGATCACCTATATGAGAACCGACTCTTTGCGGATCTCCGAAGAAGCTAAAACCGCGGCAAAAGAATATATTTTGAGCACCTTTGGAGAAAAATACTATCCCAAGACGCCCCGGGTATTCAAGACCCGCCAAGGGGCTCAGGACGCCCACGAAGCCATTCGTCCCACGGACATCAATCTGACCCCCGACGCGGTAAAAGCAAGTCTTTCCCACGACCAGTACCGGCTGTATAAACTGATCTGGGAACGGTTCACCGCCAGCCAAATGGCTTCCGTCGTTCATCACGTCAGAAGCATTGAGATCGAATCCGCCGGATATCTGTTCCGGGCATCGGACACCAAAAAAGT
>JAZNDV010000091.1:0-13036 GCA_045588285.1 Eubacteriales bacterium | reverse complement strand
TGTCTTCAACTTTTTTCATTTGTAAACGATTATTGTAATAACTCTTCGTAAGACACTTGAAAAATTTTTGCGAGACATACTAATTCAATATCCGTAACAAACCGTTGTCCGGATTCAATGCGTTGCACTGCATTTTTGTCTACGTCGATTCCATTCAGTTGCATTGCATCAGCCAACATACGCTGAGACATCTTTTTAGGTTGAGAAGTACGAAGTCGATAAATCTTTTCTCCACAAATATTGTTTCTCCCCGAAGCCGATTTGTTTTTGAACATTTTTCAAATCTCCCCCAAATTTGACATTTAGTGATTGACAAATTTATTATATCATGTTATAATACAAATAATGACATTTACCGAATGTCAAAAATTCTTCTGAAACAATTTCACAAATCGGTACTTTGCCCCGATGCCGGAAGTATAAATTATCGCACCCCGTGCGAATAAAAGAGGAGAAAAAAATGAGTTTTAAGGATATGCTTAAAAAATCGATCGTGGAGGGTTTTGATGCCAGCGGATTGACGACTACGTCGATCTTTGTAACGCTGGGAATAGCAGTGCTTTTTGGGCTGGCTATTTATGCGGTATACCGGCTGACTTCCAAGAGTGGTTTTTACAACCGAGGCTTTAATAAAACACTGTCACTGTTGCCTCTGATCACAGCCAGCATTGTGCTGGCGATGCAGAGCAGCCTTGTCATCAGCTTGGGTATGGTGGGCGCACTGTCCATTGTCCGTTTCAGAAATGCCGTGAAGGATCCGGCGGATCTGATGTTTCTGTTCTGGAGCATCAGCGTCGGCATTATTGTTGGTGCGGGACTTTTCGAACTTGCCTTGATTGCAAGTCTAGTTGTCGTGGCGCTGGTATTTTTGCTGGATCTGCTCCCAACCCTGCGGGCACCTTGCCTGCTGGTGGTCTCCGGGGACTGTGAATTTGATGAAAAGTTTCTGCTGGACTGCGTACGTAAATTCAGCACTAAAGCCAAGATGCGTAGCCGTAATGTCACGAAACATGGCCTTGAGTTGATCCTGGAGATGCAGGTAAAAGAGGCTCAAAATCTCGTGAAAGAAGTTTCTGCGTTGGAGCATATTGTATCTGTTAATTTGCTGACGCATGACGGAGAAGTGCGTTTTTGATGATTTGAAGTGAGGGCTTGCAATGGAATACCGTGTGGAGAAAAAATATTTGGTGTCCGATGCAGACCTTGCATTGTTATCGGACAGACTGAAAACGGTTATGTCGGCAGATGTGCATCAGGAGGGGGACTGTTATCAGATCCGCAGCTTGTATTTTGATGATATCTGCGATAGCTGCATGGATGAAAATGATTCGGGCGTGGATCAGCGTAAGAAATATCGGATTCGCATTTATAATCCTGAAGCATTAAGGATGAACCTGGAAATCAAGGAGAAAGTGCGAGGACTGACGAAGAAAACAGCCAGTACCATAACAAGGGACGAGTGCAGTCAAATCATGAATGGAAGCCTGCCGCTCACGCTCGATGAAAGGAAAACGTTGAATCTGCTGAAAATTCAGATGCGGTGTGCGTATATGCAGCCCAAGGCTATCATCGCATATGAGCGTACAGCTTTTGTATGTCCCACCGGCAATGTTCGTGTTACCTTTGACAGAAATATTTCCGCAGGAAGATACATTTGCGATTTCCTGGAGGAGAATGTTCCGTCCATGGTGCCTGTTTTGCCTGCCGGAATGCATGTTCTGGAAGTAAAATATGATGAAATTTTACCAGATTTTATTGCAGAAGCTTTGGAGCTGGGGAGCCTGCGGCAGACGGCTTTTTCGAAGTATTATTTAGGTCGGCTGGCGGTACAGGGAGAATTTCCGTTAGATAAAGGGTAATGATATGAGCAAAAATCGATGGTGGAGAAAGTTTGTGCTCTTGGCAATTCTGATGATGCTGGTGGGCGTATTCGTTGTTTTATTTCAACGGGAAAACAGCACATGCATGAATGTACCGATCCTTCAGGAAGATGACTATGCCAAACTAACGCAATACGAATACACGGATCTGAGCTTGTGGCTGTACCAAAATGGAAAACCCGCTGCTGTCGATACGAATACATCTACCATATATATCAGCCAGAATATCTCTGGTGAAACCTATCTTTCGGAAATGGTTGGAACGCTGGAGATTCAGCTTTCGGGGTATCAGCTCTTTTTTGCACCGGATAAGATGTTTTCAGATTTGGATTCCGCGATGGCACAGGGATATTGCTTTGAGCTGCTGGCCGTGAAAGATGAAACCAAATATATGGCATATAATGTTGTTTTTACCGGGCTTCCTGTCATGAAAATTGATGGAAGCCCAACCACTGAAGTTGACGAAGAGGGACGTAGTGTCTTTTCCGGAAATATGTGTATGTGGACAGCCAATGATCCTGAAGTGGACCGATATACGGTTAAAAACAGCTTCGTGCAATGGCATATACGTGGCGCTACCAGTAGCCAAATGGAAAAAAAGTCGTGGAAGTTGGCACTTAAAAAGGAAAACGGAGAGAATAACGATCTATCGTTTCTAAATATGGGATCAGATGACGATTGGATTCTAAATTCAATGAGTCTGGATGATTCAAAAGTGCGAGAGAAGACATGCACAGATATGTGGAATCAATACATCGGTGTAAATCACAGCGGTTATCCAATGTCCAGCGCAGGCTATGTCGAGGTGGTTTTCAATAACCAATATCAGGGACTGTACCTGTTACAGAGGCGTATAGATGAAAAATATCTATCTTTGGATCAGAGCAGTGATATCCTGTTTAAGTGCTTGCCTACCTATGAGAATCTAGGCTTACGGGTAAACTACGAAATTAATTTTTCGCCGTTTGATGAAGATCCGACATACATGATCCTGGAAAACACACTGGAGAATGATGTGGGCTGTAAGATCGATCTGGACAGCTTTATGGATACGGTGCTTTTTATTCAGTATTATGGGCTGTTTGATAATCAAAGCTATAAAAACATGTATTATGTCTTGCGCGCAGGAGACGATGGCGGCCATACGATGTTTTTCGTTCCGTGGGACACGGATATGTCAATGGGACTTACGTGGACAGATTTCTTTGAATATGATTACGAAGGTACACTGACTACCCTTTGCAGACGCATGGAAAAGAATACAATGCAATCGCTTTATCCAGAACTGGATAATTTGATTGCAGAGCGTTGGCAGGAATTGCGCATGTCCGCTCTGACATACGATACCGCATTGGAATTGCTTGATAAGAATATAGATGTTATCCAAAGCAGCGGCGCCCTTGACCGTGATATGCAAAAATGGGGATTGAATTATGCCGGGAAAGATACCCATGAAGCAATGTACCAATGGTGCAGGGAACGATGGCAGTATCTGGACGGCATATATGGCAAAGAAAGAGCGTAAACCAATGATCGTTTATAAGTGAAAAAGTTTAAGACAGAGATTTTTGAATTCTCTGTCTTCTTTTTGTGTTTATTTCTTGATTGAAATCGACATTTTTTGAACAAATTCTCCCTTTTCTCCTTATTGTATTGCAATTCTTTTGAATTTATGATATCTTATTTGTGTGTTATGAAATAATCTCAATGGAAGATAAAAACAGAGTAAAACGAATTTTGGGGGGAGAAAATTGAAGATCGTGAATAAAATAGGAATATCTTTTTTGATCTCCCTGTTTGTAATGGTTGCTTTTTTCGAAATCAAACTTCCGGGAGCAAGGGCGAATGATATTGACAGAGCCGAATATACTCCGATCGCCACAAAGGAAGACTTAAACGCCGTCCGCAATGACCTTTCCGGGAAATACTATTTAATAAACGATATCGAATTCTCCGATGCGGATTTTGCCGTCGGGGGAGATTTTTATAACAACGGACAGGGCTGGATCCCTTTGGGGGTCGATTCAGCACATGCCTTCGCTGGCGCTTTTGATGGAAACGGTTTTGCGATAAAAAACTTGTACGTTAACGTCAAGGGCGATTCCAACGTCTGCGCGGGACTTTTCGGTTACAGCAAAGGAACCGTTCAGAATTTAGGCTTGGAAAACGCAGATATTTCAGCAAAAACGGTGTCCTATTCCTCTTTTTCCTACGTTGGAGGAATCGTCGGTTTTTGTTCTTTCGGTACGGTAAATAACTGTTATTATCAAGGTCAGATTTGCGCAGCATCTCCTCAGAATTCCATCGCAGGAGGGATCGTTGGTGTTGCTTTCGGTTCTTCCAAGGTAAGTAATTGTTATAATACCGGAAGTGTTAATTCCGATTCTTCCGCCCGGGCAAAGGCAGGAGGCATTGCCGGGTCGGTCTCCGGGAGTTCCTCTTATGTAAGCAACGGTTTTAATCTGGGGAGCGTTTCTTCCGGTGATTCTTCGGATTCTTACGCAGGAGGAATCGTAGGAGACTGTTCTTCCGCAACGGTCAGCTGCTGTTACAACGTAGGTACGGTCTCCGGCCGTTATCCCGGCGGAATGATCGGGCTTTGGGAAAGCGGTAGTTTAAGTCATTGTTATTATTTGGAACAATGTTCCAAGGGTGTGGGAAAGGGTGCTGATTCCGGCAAAATGTGTTCTTTTGACGATATGAAGAAACAAGAAGCCTTTGCCGGATTCGATTTTGAACGGATTTGGTGTTTCGATGCCTCCAACCGATACCCTTGTCCTGTTCTTCGGGAACTGGGTGCTCCGGTTTGGGGAGTCGAAGAAAATACCGTTGAATTTGCAGGAGGAACCGGTGTTCCCTGGGATCCCTTTTTGGTGGGGACAAAGGAGCATTTGAATCATATCCGCAACTACCCGGATTGCCATTTTAACCTGACAGACAATCTTATATTTGACGATACTGACTTTTCTCCGGAGGGCGATTTTTACAACGGAGGTTCCGGTTGGGAACCGATCGGCACGTCTGAAGACCAATCCTTTTCGGGAACCTTCAATGGAAACGGTCACGTTATTGAGAATCTTTATGTAAATATGAATTGTTCCGTTGATTCTTACGGAGGATTGTTTGGTTTCAGTACCGGAGAGATTAAAAATCTTGGAATGGTAAATCCCGATATTACGGTAAGCACAACGGAAATCTCGATCGATGCATTTGCCGGAGGAATTGTCGGATATTCCCGCGGAGACGTGACAAACTGCTACAACACCGGGAAGATTTCTGCAAACCGTGCCGGCGGGATCGTGGGGCATTTTTTTTCCGGAACTGTAAGCAAATGCTACAATATCGGAACGGTAACGGCAGAAGGGGAAGCCGGCGGAATTGCAGGGTATTCTTCCGGAAATATAATCAGTTGTTATCATGTCGGAGGCGTTGCGCCCTCGTCCTCTTATGCTCAAATCGGCGGAATCGCCGGTGCGTCTTACGGAGAGACGGATTCTTGTTATTACTTACAGTCCGGTCTTCCCGGCGTTGGGTACGGAACTGATTCCTGTATCGGTTATTCCTTTTCCCAGATGTTGCAATCGTCTTCCTATTCCGGCTTTGACTTTGATACCGTCTGGACCATGGCAGGAAATCCCGGCTATCTCTATCCGGAATTGCGCGGGGTGGAAATGCAGTACACCAAGGAACTGGTTTCGATTTCTGTTACTGCGTCCCCTGCAAAGACGGAATATTTGGAGGCAAAAGACCTTCTTGATCTGTCCGGCGGAAAGTTGACGTTAGTCTATAACGATGGAACGACGGAAGATGTCGACCTTTCCCGTGTTCCCGTGACCGGATTTGATCCTGCTAAGGTCGGAGAACAGTCTTTGACCGTTACGCATAAAGACAAGACCGCGACCTTCAAGGTAACGGTGAGAGCGAAGACCCTTGATTCCCTCGTAATCACGGCGAACCCAACGAAACAGACCTATTGGAAAGGAGAATCTTTGGATCTCTCGGGAATGGTGGTTTCGGTGCAATATAACAACGGGACTTCGGAAGTAATTTCCGATTATACGGTGGAGGGCAACCTTTCAACTCTCGGAGAAAATACGATTACCGTCCGCTATGAAGAAAAATTTGCTATATTTACCGTGACAGTCAGGGAACCGGTACTCGTTTCCATTACCGTTTCCGAACTCCCCAAAAAACTAATTTATCTGGAGGGAGAGATGCTTGTCAAATCAGGGTTGGTCGTTACCGCCTATTACGACGATAGCTCTTCCAAAATAATTACGGAGTACACCCTCAGCGGTTTTACCTCTACGCCGGGCAATAAGATGATTACCGTCTCTTATCAGGGGAAAACAGCCGCATTCTCCGTAACGGTTGAGGGAAAAACTCTGACTTCCATTAAGGTCACCAGGAAACCTGCCAAAACCGTTTACGTGGAAGGAGAGACCTTTGATCCTTCCGGCATGATCGTCAAAGCCTACTATAATAATGACACTTCTTCTGAGGTGATAGATTACACCGTTACTGAAGATCTTTCAACGGCAGGCATGAAAATGGTTACCGTCGCGTACGGTGATAAAACCGCTTCTTTCACCGTGACGGTCAAACCCCGCGTGCCATCTGTTATCACTTCAAATATACACATCGTAACGGATGAAATTGTCAGCAAGATTCCCGCAGGAACGCCGATCAATACTTTGCTTTCCAATCTGAATGAAGGGGTCTTTTGTAAGGTTTACAGCGGAAAAACGGTTTTTCTGGGCGAAATGCCGGTCGGAACCGGTATGACCGTAAAATTGATGGATGGCACGACGGTAAAATATTCCGTGACCGCCATCGTTACCGGCGACGTCAACGGAGATGGGACAGTTTCCGTTACCGATATGCTTTCGGTCAAAGCACATTTATTGAAAAAATCTACCCTGTCCGGAGTTTACGCTGTTGCAGCGGACACCAATGGAGACGGAACGATTTCCATTACAGACTTTATCCAAATCAAGGCGCAGATCCTGAAAAAAGGCGATATTATTGCCCGGTGAGGGGAAGGAATTATGAAAAAACACGGTTCTTTGGCTATAATCCTTATTCATTTAATCGTACTGATGAGTCCTTTGTATACTTTTGCAGAATCTGCATCTGCAAGTCTCTCCGGTCCCCGTGAGGTTCGGGCAGGGGATACCGTTACCTTGAGTTTTAATTTGAACGGAACCGGAATTTACGGCGTGTCCGGATCATTGTCCTATGACAGCAGTCAAATTACCTTGTCGGGAACGTCCCAAAAAGTCGGTTCTCCCTGGGCGGTGGAGTTTAACGGAAATAACTTCGTTGCATACGATAATGATCTGAGCAATCCAATCAACGGAAAAGTAACCTTGTTTACTCTTACGTTCAAGGTGAAGTCTGTTTCCGCAGGCACGGATATCAAAATCTCTTATAACGGTGTTACCGTTTCTGACGGCAATGCAGACACCAATGTGGGCACGGTCACCTATTCCGTTCCCGTTGCGGCGCCTTTGTCGGCAAATAATAATCTTGCAAATCTAACGGTAAGCAATGCAACGATTTCTCCATCGTTCTCAGCAAATATGACAAATTATACTGCAATCGTTCCTTTTGAGGTTTCAAAATTGAACCTTTCTGCCGCCGCGGTCGACGGAAAGGCAAAAATAACGGTCGATAGTCCCAATCTGATTCCGAACGGAACCACCAACGTGACCGTCACCGTTACGGCGGAAAACGGTGCAAAGAAAACCTACACGATTGCCGTTACCCGCGCCCAAGACCCGAATTATGTAGCAAGCAACGATAACACTCTTTCCGGTATCACGGTGGAAGGATTCTTACTTTCCCCCGGTTTTACTCCGGAAAATACCCGGTACGTTATCTGGCTTCCCTACGAAACGGAAAATATTAAAATCAGCGGTTCTCCCGCAGATGGTAAGGCTTCCGTGACGGTGGAAGGCGGCGAATCTCTGCTTCCGGGACAAGACAATGCCGTTAAAGTTATTTGTACTGCAGAAAACGGCGAAACGAAGGAATACGTCGTCACCGTCAAGCGTGCTTCAGCCCACGACGGAAGCGATAAAGAATTTCCGTTGCCTTCCGATATCCAACAATCTGACACAAATATTTCAACGGACGGTCTTTCCGAAATTTCCACGGAAAGGAATTTCTCTGATCTCCCGTCGTCCGGCATTGCCTGGTGGTTGCTTATCGTTGCCGGAATTTCCGGCATCTTCTTCGGCATCGGCATCGGATATTTGATCTTCAAAAGGCATCGAAAGAACGCCGGATAAAATGTGGAAATCTCCCGAAAGTAAAGGACCTTATTCAAAATGATAAGGTCCTTAAATCTTTACGTTTTATTCCGAAGTTTTCAACGAGGGGGACGTATTTGTTTCTCCCGGCTCTTGCGAAAAATTATAAGTGTATTCTGAGGGAGACACTCCCAGCAGACGCTTGAATTCGACGGAGAAATATTTGTAATCCCGATACCCGGCAATGTCTGCGACTTCTTTTAATGAATAGTACCCGGAGGAGATCAGATCTGCGGCATACTGGATCCGCAGCTGAATCAGATGTTTTTGGGGTGAAATCCCAAACTCCTTCTGGAAAAGTTTCCGGAAATAGACTTCGCTGATAAAGGATTTTTTTGCTAAAAGTCGAATGGTAAGATCTGGATCCCGAAAATGGCTGTTCATGTATTCAACCGATGGGGCAATCCTGGAAAAAGATCGTGCTCCCGGGCTGTTTTCCACGAAACATTCCGCTAAGATTTCATAAAGATAGGCGGAGCACCGGTAGCGGTATCCCGGTTTTTTTTCGTTCCAACAATCAAAAATTGCCTGAAACAACGGAGCAAAAATTTCCGGACGGCGGGTGACGAAGTATTCCAGTTTTCTGGAATGGGTATCCGGCGTTTCAAAATGAATGCAGATCAGATCGTCCAGTTTTGCAATCCTGGTGTAATCCAAACGGGAGGGGACAAATGTGATGGAGTTGTCTCCCAGCATGTATTCCTCTGTTTCGGTTTTTAAGACTGTATTTGCCCGATAACGGAAGGAAAGCGCGGCGTAATTCCGTTCGCTGTTAAAACAGCAGTAATCCCTTGACTGAACTTTCAGTACGTCCAAAATGTGAAAGGAAATCGCATCTTTTTCGAAAAACATAAAAATCACCCTTTCTCTGACCACATTATACCATATTAGTTTCGAAAAGTCAACCTGTTTTACCGTTTTTTTAGTGTACATTTCCTTCGTTTAATGATATAATAAAGAAAAAAGGCTCTGGAGGTGTATTCTTATGAGCAATCGCAGAAAAGTTTTAGATCTCTTTGAAGCGCAGAGCGATGTCTGGGAGGAACAAGCTGCACGAGGGATTGAAACCTATCGGAAAGGCGATGCAAAACTGACCGTAACGGACGGAAAAGGAAATCCTCTCTCCGACGTGAAGATCACGGTGAAGCAAAAATCCCACGAGTTCCGTTTCGGGATCAACCTGCTGTTGGTGGACGAGATGGATACTCCCGAAAAGGCAGAACGCTATGAAACCTTGATTCGGGATGCCTTTAACATGGGAACAGTGCCCTTCTATTGGAAGACGCTGGAGGCAGAGCGGGGCAAGCCTCGGTACGAAAAAGACAGTCCTTACTGTTACCGCCGCCCTGCCATTGATACCTGCGTGGATTTCTGCAATCGCCTCGGCATCGAACCTCGGGAACACGCATTGGCTTACGAGCATTTTTTCCCCGAGTGGCTGTATGATAAAGAAATTGACGAAATCAAAGAAGAAATGGAACGCCATTATTCCGAGATTGCCGAACGGTATGCGGACAAGATGCCCACGATCGAGGTAACGAACGAAATGTACTGGAAGACCGGTAAAACCAAATTTTTCGATGCCCTTGATTACGTGGAATGGTGCTTCAGGACTGCAGAAAAGTATTTCCCCAACAATCAGTTGGTCGTCAACGAAACCACACCTCTTTGCTGGGACGATACCTGCCGTGTCACCGATAAATACTACGCCTACATTGAAGCAAACCTTCTGAAGGGTGTCAAAATTGACGCTATCGGAATGCAGTACCATATGTTCTACAAATCGGAAGAAGAATACGAAGAAACGCGTCCCTATTACGATCCAAAAAATCTCTACGCGCACATGGATCTGTATTCCAACCTGAACAAGCCTCTGCAGGTTACCGAGGTAACCGTTCCCGCATATTCCAACGCCCCCGAAGACGAGGAATTGCAGGCAGAGATCCTGGAAAAACTTTATCGCATTTGGTTTTCCCACCCGAATGTGGAACAGATCGTTTATTGGAACCTTATCGACGGATATGCATACGTCTCCGACCCCGATCCTGCGAAGATCGCAGCCTCAAAGGGAGATATGACTATCGGGGAAAATTACTATTACGGCGGACTCGTCCGTTACGATATGACTCCCAAACCTGCGTATTACAAGCTTCGGGATCTGGTTCAGAAAACCTGGCATACGGAGGCAGATCTCTCCACCGAAGCAGATGGAAGCACCGGGTTCCGCGGGTTTTACGGAGACTATGAAATCAGCATTACAAAAGACGGTAAATCCATAACGAAAACGGCAACCCTTTCGTCGAAAGGGGAAAATGATTTCCGTTTTATTTTTGAATGATAAAGGAGAATGAAAGATGTTTAATACTTATTCAAATCCCACCGATCTGAAAATTACCGATATGCGCTTCGTCGATATCGACGGCGCACCTAAGCGTTGTACCATTTTGCGAATCGACACCAATCAGGGAATCAGCGGCTACGGTGAAGTCCGTGACGCTTCTTCCAAAACCTTTGCGCTCATGCTGAAGAGCCGGATTTTGGGAGAAAATCCCTGCAACGTGGATAAGATCTTCCGCAAGATCAAGCAATTTGGCGGACCTTCCCGTCAAGGCGGCGGTGTTTCCGGCGTAGAAATTGCTCTTTGGGATTTGGCTGGAAAAGCGTACGGAGTTCCTTTGTACCAGCTTTTAGGCGGAAAATTCCGTGATGAAGTTCGTGTTTACTGCGATACCGACGTGGACGGAAAGCACACGGGACACGACATGGGACTTGCCCTGAAAAAGCGTATGGATATGGGCTTTACGTTTTTGAAGATGGACCTCGGAATCGGACTTCTTCTTGACGAACCGGGGACGCTCAACGCTCCTCTCGGGTTTCTTGACGATATGAAAAAATACGCTTCCCACATTCTCAACGTTCAGGGCGGAAGCGTTACTGCGGACATGGTAAAACATCAAAAGAGTTATTCCATCGTCACCACCGCACATCCTCATACGGGAATCCATTTGACCGAGAAGGGGCTTGACTTCCTTGAAAACTACGTAAAAGAGGTCAGAGAGGTCATTGGCTACGAAGTTCCCCTTGCCGTTGACCACTTCGGTCATATCTGTGTTGAAGACTGTATTCGATTCGCCCGCAGAATGGAAGGATACAACCTCGCCTGGATCGAAGATATGGTTCCTTGGATGTATACCGACCAATACGTAAGACTGAAAAACAGTACCACAATTCCCATCTGCACCGGGGAAGATATTTACCTCAAGGAAGGATTTGAAGCTCTGATCAAAGCCGGCGGTGTTTCGGTGATCCACCCCGACATTCTGACCTGTGGCGGTGCTTTGGAACTTAAGAAGATTGCGGACATTGCCGACGAAAACGGCGTTGCCGTTGCCGTACATATGGCGGAAAGTCCCGTGGCTTGCCTTGCCGCAGTGCACACCGCAGCCGCAATGCACAACTGCCTTGCGTTGGAATTCCATTCCGTAGACGTTCCTTGGTGGGCGGATATGGTTACGGGCATTGAAAATCCCATCTTCAAAAACGGATTTATCAAGGTTCCGGAAAAACCCGGACTTGGCTTCGACGATCTGAACGAAGAAGTTTTGAGACAGCATATCAATCCCAACATTCCCGGATATTTTGAATCGACGGAAAGTTGGAATAAAGAATTTTCCAACGACAGACTCTGGAGCTGACGGATCAATTTAAGGAGGACGGAAGAAATGCATTTTAACGATAGAGACGCGGTCATCGCACTTACTCCCTGCTGGAAAGGGGAACGGCTCCCCGACGGAAGACCTAAGGTAGCCGACAAATATCTGGACGCTCTTTACGGCATGACGTTGGAGGAAGTCTGGAAGCCTATTTATGTTCTTGGATACGAAAATCAGTTCGTCGGAGGGGGATTGGCTCCTTTGCAGCCCCTGCACAACGACGGACGGAAATTGGTCGGCCGGGCTGTCACCTGTAATTTCTGTCCCACCCGTCCCGATCTGCACGAACTTCAATTCGCCCGGGGTGCGGAAGACGGAAGAAACGGAAACTACAATCAATGGGTCATTGACAATCTGTATGAACGGGACGTCGTGGTCTGTGATATGTACGACAAAATATATAAAGGAACCTTCTTGGGCGGAAACCTCACTACTGCGATCCATAAGCGTACCAAAAACGGTGGTGCCGTTGTGTGGGGCGGAGTTCGTGACGTGGAGCAGATGAAGCAGGTGCCTGACGTTCAGGTTTATTATCGCGGAATCGACCCCACTCCCATTCGGGAATTCGTCATGAAGGATTGGAACAATATTACCAATTTCGGCGGTGCGGTCTGTCTTCCCGGTGATATTGTGTTCGGTGCCGGCGGAGGAGTTCTTTTTATTCCTGCTCACTTGGTTGGCGACGTCGTAGAAGGTGCGGCAAAGACACACGTAAAAGACGATTTCGGATTTGAAATGATCGGTCAGGGAAAATTCACCACAGCACAGATCGACCGAAATACCTGGACGGAAGAAATGTTGGATATGCTCGTGAATTGGATCAAAACCGATCCCCGAGGCGAAGAATACCGTCATCTTGACTGGTCGAAAGAATACGACCTTGCAAGAAACGGAGATCCCAACGATACCCAAACTGCCCTTTAATCGGAGGTTTACTATGAAAACTGCGTTAATTACCGGCTCTTCCCGGGGAATTGGACGTGCCGTTGCGATCCGGCTTGCCAAGGACGGGTACAGAATTATCGTTCATGGTGCCGAAAATGCGGAAAAGGCGTTGGAAACAAAGCAAATTATTGAAGAAAACGGCGGAGTTGCCGAAGTTGCGATTGCGGATCTTTCTGATTTGGAG
>JAZNDV010000090.1:0-1828 GCA_045588285.1 Eubacteriales bacterium | reverse complement strand
GCGGCGTCCTGCTTTTGGTGGACAACGCTCACGGCGCCTATCTGAAATTCTTGAACCCTTCCCAACACCCCGTGGATCTGGGAGCAGACCTTTGCTGCGATTCCGCCCACAAGACCCTTCCGGTGCTGACCGGAGGGGCTTATCTGCATATTGCAGAACGGAACGAAGCCTTGATAAATCAAGCAAAATCCGCAATGGCGCTCTTTGGCTCCACCTCTCCGTCTTATGTAATTTTGCAATCCCTTGACCGGGCAAACGCCCTATGCGAAAGGGAATTTCCCGAACAACTGAACCGTGCAGTGCCTCTGATAAAGAATTTGAAAAACACCCTTGCTTCCCAAGGCTGGGAACCGGCAGGGAAGGAACCCCTGAAGTTGACCCTTGCCCCAAAATCCCGCGGTTACACCGGGACGGAACTTGCAGAAATTTTAACAGATCACGGCATCGTCTGTGAATTTGCCGACCCGGACTTTTTGGTTTTGATGATCTCCCCCCGCAACGCCGAAGAATCCTGCCGCCGTCTTGCTCAAATTCTGACCGGGATTGCAAAACGGGAGCCAAATCAAACTCTGCCCCCGCCTCAAATCCTCCGCGAACAGGTTCGTTCCGTCCGGCAAGCCGCTCTTTCTCCGGCAGAAGAGATCCCCGTATCCCAAAGCGTAGGACGAATTCTTGCCGCCCCCGCCGTAGGCTGTCCCCCGGCAGTGCCCATCGTCGCCTGCGGAGAAAAGATCACTGCCGATGACCTCTCCGCCTTTGCCTATTACGGCATTGAAAGGGTGTGGGTCTGCATAGAGAAAAAGAAGTGAATCATTCCTTCTTTTCTCAAAAAAACGCCAAACCCGGCGAAACACCTTCAAAAAAAACACCCCTTGCCGATGACGACACGCCGGCAAGGGATTTTTATGCAAAAAAAGGATAAAACTGCCCCTTAAAATGAATAAGTGAATAAAGGTAAAAAAAATATGCACAATTTTTTTTGTTGCTTTTTGTATAAGATGTTCTGTTTTTGTACATATTACACAAATTTCAAAGTGTAAATTCGGCAATATTTTCCAGGAATACCGAAATTTGAAAACTTATAAAATACCGCTTGACTTTTGAAAAATCCTATGTTATAATATTTTCATAAAAAGGAAACGCTTTCCTGCGTTCCCTCCCCCGAAAAAAGACGCGTTCCGACAAGGTTCGGCAGATGGCGCGCCGATTTTCAGAGGGTTTGATAGTACCTCGTTCCCTGAGCGAGGCACAAAGGCTTATTCCGAGACGAGGCTTTGCGCTTCGTCCACTCCTTACTCGTTTTATGAAGCCCGACGTCTGCACGATAAGGTTGGTGGATTTTCATAAAGCGAAACGGCGGTTCCCCCCTCTCCGCCGTAATATCGCAGGTGCCGTCCCCCTCAACGGCACCTGCCTTTTTTTGTATACAAAAATCCGGAGAACGAAACTTCGTTCTCCGTGTTTTTTATTCGTTCGTTCCGGACTTCAAATACTTGAGATAAGCATTGATGAAGCCTTCCAGGTCTCCGTCCATGACGGCGTTCACGTTGCCCATTTCGAAATTGGTGCGGTGGTCTTTGACCAAGGTGTAGGGCATGAAAACGTAGGAACGGATCTGGGAACCCCAGCCGTTGTCCATCTGAACACCTTTGATATCTTCGATCTTTTCCAGGTGTTCCCGTTCTTTGATTTCCAACAGCTTGGATTTCAGCATTTTGAGCGCCATTTCCTTATTCTGCTTTTGAGACCGTTCGGTCTGACACCCGGTGACGATGCCGGTGGGAATATGCTTGATGCGGACGGCGGAGTCGGTCTTGTTGACGTGCTG
>JAZNDV010000089.1:0-2287 GCA_045588285.1 Eubacteriales bacterium | reverse complement strand
GGAGCGGGCCTCGTTGGTGGAGATGATGCCGTAGTTCCCCGCCAGCGCTTCGTCGAAGATGGCCGCCAGTTGGTAGGCGCAGGAGGTTTTTCCTTTGGTTCCCGTGATGCCCACCAGGGGATAGCGCAGGTCGGGCTTTCCGTAGAATTCCCGAGCCACCGCAGGCATTGCCTTGCGCACGTCGGAGACGATCAACCCCGGCAGGGAGACCCCTTCCATTGGCCGCTGGGCTACGTAGGCGCAGGCACCCTTGGCCTCCGCCTCCAGCAGATACGCTTCCTTGAAGCGGACGCCTTTACAGAAAAACAGGGTGCCGGGCAGGACGGTTTGGGAGTTGCATCCCACGGCGGAAAGGGTGGGGTTTTCCCCTCGGGACAGGTCTTCGGTTAAAAGCCCTTCTTGAGTGAGCAACAAACGAATTTCGGAAAGATTCATTTTTTTTGATCCTTTTATTTCACGAAAATGTCAAGAGTGTCGAAAATTGCAAATTTTTTTCGAAATAGTTATGAACTGTGGAAAAACCCACGAAATCATCGGGTTTTTCCACCCTATCCACAAAGTTTTCCACAGGTTTTTTGGAAAAACCCCGGAGTTTTCCACAGATGGGATTGCAACTTTATTTCAAACTATGCCATCGTAATTTTGAAAAAACTGTCAAGAATTTTCAAAATTCAAAAGAAAAGAAAATGGGCGGGAGAGAAAAAAACAGAAGGCAAAGATATTATTTTGTATACTCATTCCGATTCCAATATTTTTTATCCAGCGACCGATAGAAAGACGCTTCGGAGACGTGTTCGGAGCGAATGGTTTCGCTTCCGTCCAAGTCGGCGATGGTGCGGGAAACTTTCAGGATCTTATCCCTTGCCCGCATGGACAGCCCCAGCCGGTCGAAGATCTGCCGCAACGTTTCGTCTCCTTCGGGGGAAAGGAAAAAGGAATCCCGGATCTGAGCGGGGGTGGCGTGGGCATTACAGGCGGTGGAAGATCCTTCGTAGCGTTTCCGCTGAATTTCTCTGGCTTCTTCCACCCGTTTGCGGATCACCTCCGACCGTTCCGCCGTCTTGTCGGGGGTGGAAATGTCGGTGTATTGTACCGGGGGCAATTCGATCTGCAGATCGATACGATCCAGCAACGGCCCGGAGATCTTTCCCAAATATCGGTTGACCGCTCCGGGGGCGCAGGTGCATTTCCGGGTCGGATGCCCGAAATATCCGCAAGGGCAGGGGTTCATGGCGCAGACCAATTGGAACGCCGCGGGATAGGTCAACGTCTTCGCCGCCCGGGAGATGGTGACTTTCCCGTCTTCCATGGGCTGACGCAGGGATTCCAGAACGGTTTTGGAAAATTCGGGGAATTCGTCCAAAAACAAAACTCCGTTGTGTGCAAGAGAGATCTCTCCCGGTTTGGGAATACTTCCGCCGCCTGCCAATCCTTGTACGGTAATGTTGTGATGGGGTGCCGCAAAGGGACGAATGGGAGACAAGGGGCGGTTCAGATTCAGTTTTCCGGCGACGGAACGGATCTTTGCCGTTTCGATCATTTCGTCATCGGATAACCGGGGCAGAATGGTAGGAAGCCGTTTTGCAAGCATACTTTTCCCGGCTCCCGGAGGACCGATCATCAGAATATTATGTCCGCCGGCGGCGGCAATTTCCAGGGCGCGCTTCGCTCCTTGCTGACCGCAAACTTCGGAAAAATCCAATTCGTATTCTTCTTCCCCTTCCACTTCCTCTGCCGTGACGGGAGGGTGCGGAATGGGGGCAGGGCCTTGTCCGGTCAGAGCATCGCACAATTCTTTGACCGAACCGATGCCGAAGACCCGGATTCCCTTGGCGGACGCCGCTTCCTTTGCGTTTTGCAGGGGAACAAACAGATCGGTATATCCCAACTGTTTTGCCGATAACGCCGCCGGGAGAATCCCCGTGCAGGGACGCAATTCCCCGGACAGTGCAACTTCCCCCAAAAACGCGGAACTTTTGGGCAGGGGCGGAATTTGTCCCGTGGCGGAGAGAAGCGCCAAAACCATGGAAAGATCGTACCAAGAGCCTTCCTTACGGATATCTGCCGGGGCAAGGTTGAGGGTATATTCCGCTTGGGGCAGAAGAAAACCGGAATTGACTACCGCAAGGCTGATGCGGTCCCGGGCTTCTTTCATAGCGGTGTCGGGCAATCCCACGATGCTGATGACCGTTTTTGCATCTCCCATACGGAAATCCGCTTCGGTCTCAACGCCGTATCCTTCGATGCCGTTTAACCCCACGGCACGGACCTTTGATACCATACTTCC
>JAZNDV010000088.1:0-3217 GCA_045588285.1 Eubacteriales bacterium | reverse complement strand
CCTTCAAAGCCTGTTATTGTACATACTCTGGAACGATGTCAGAGACATTGAAAGAGTTAAAACAATAATTAAATCACTACTCGAAAGGCTCTAAAGGACCAAAGCAGGGGAGAGGAAACAACTCTTCCCTGTTTTTCTATTATAGCAAATTTAGAGGAAAATGTCAAGCGAAACGGAAAGAGGATATTTTATCGACCAAAATGAACAAACGCGAAAAACGGCAAATTTCTTTCCGCTGACGGCGTGTAATTTTCCGCTCACGATTCTTGGCAGAAATTTTCCGGAAGAAACAAACCACCTTACCAAAAAGAACATCAGCATACCGAGGATCTCCGCTTACCTCTTCATAGGGCACAGGATCCCTATTGACGTAGGAGTGCCACGAATCAAAAAACGGATACCACGTCGGACGATAAAATATCTTTATGTTAAACAACGCTTCAATAGGCTTAGGTTTACGAAACCCCATCACAACTTCCCCGGTATTTTCCGGAAGTATAATATCACGTGCGAGATTGACGATAATAGACCAACAAAGAAACTTTCTTATATAAGCGACTTTTTCTGTCACATCACGTATCTTTTTATCAATACCGTTGCACGCTTGACAGAATATAATCATATCGCATTTATCATGACCGTGTGTCATAAGCCAATCCGTTTTATACTGTTCAAATTTCTTATAATTACGATTATCAGCAAACAAAGTTGCTTCATCGATAAGAATCAAACATTTTTTATAATCATATTTCCCAATATAATCCCACTTACAAGAACGAATACCAGGATAATTTACACCGACGTTGCTATAAACAGCCTCATAACGAGACAAACCTCGAGTAATTTTTATCTGTTCTTTAATCGCAATTCGAGTGAGTAACGTAGTTTTACCGGAACGAGGAAACCCAAAATATTCTACAATCATTATCGCTTACCAGGAATAAGAGAAAAAACACCAAGACAAGCAACAATAATTGCCGGAAACATTATCAGCCACGTAAAAAAAGAATGACTGGAAAAATCTACAATAGACTGCATAAACGAAACAAAAATATCTTGCATATAAAGATACCTCTCTAAAGAAAATAATTGGCGGGCGGTGCAAGGAACTTGCAGCCGACCGCCAAAACGCAGAAAAAATCAGGCTCCCCAAACGACCTTACGAACAATCATAACGCCGACAAGGGTCAAAGACACAGCAATACCGATAACAAAATAAGGCAGAAAACTTTCGGAAGTAATCATACCAAATACATTCGTAACGGTACTAATAATAGCGGTGACTGCACTTGCAATCACTTGAGGAAAAGCGAACGTTGTGGGCTCCATACGTTAAGCCCCCCAAACAACCTTGCGCACGATCATGACGCCGACAAGGGTCAAAGAAACCGCAATGCCGATGACAAAATAAGGCAAGAAAGAAGCCGAAGTGATCATAGCGAAAACTTCAGTAACAGTAGAAATGATCGCAGTTACAGCGGTAGAAATAGCTTCAGGCATTTTTTTACTCCTTTTTTAAGTATTTTTTAATATATATAAGTGTGCACCTTATAACAAACGGAACAGAAATTTAACGAAAATAGCCACGATAAGAAGAACGCCAACCGTAAACACTAAACCCGTAACAAATTCCAAAACAAGGGTATTTTGCAACCCTGTATAAGATTCAATGGCATTAAGTAAACTCATATTTTCACCAACCAATGCAATAAACAAATGACACCAACGGCAAGAATACCGCAGAACAAAAGAGGAATCCAATTATCCGCAAGACCAGAAAGAACCGTATCTACACGAGTAATAATACTTTCAATACGTTCTAATACTTGCAAAATCTGATAATCATATTGTCCGGTACCGTACATAAATCCACCTTAATCATCATAATAAAATTGAGAATCACTATGCTCGATCCATTCAGAAGAATCTAAATGGGAAGAAGATCCTTTTTCCCCACGACGCCGGGAAGAAAAAGAAGATATAAAAGAACCATTAAATCCATTCCCCTTTACAATAAAACCTACAACAAAAGAAAGAACGATAAAACCTAACAAATGTTGCCAAACAGCAAACCCGAATAAAGAAGTATTCAACAAAGCAACAGACATTGAAAAAATAGGTCTCAACACATCAGTAAAAAAATAATACGGATAAGTCACCCTCGAATCCTCCCAAATATACAACAAAGAATAGAAAAAGCAACCATTGCCATAAAAACAGCAACAAAGGGCTGAGGAATCCAATCTACGAGAGCAACCTCAAGAGCAAAGTCAGCAGATCCTAAAACGTACTCAATTGAAATACCAAGCCAAGAGAAAAGACCTGATACAACAACAAGCAAACCTTTTATAAGAAAGAAAAAAGCAGCAATTCCTAAGAGAAGAGGACCGAAAAACCCCCAAAGCATAAATATCTTACCTCCTCAAAAAGAAAAATACACAAACAACTAATAAACCTGCAGTAAAAAAGAGAGATATTTCTTGATATTCCTCGATCAATGACCAAAGACGAGAAATAATTGTACCTTCAGCAAAATCAATAATCAAACCACCCTCTAAAGAGTCAAAAGGCTTTTTTGCGTTCGGTAAAGCATCATAAATGCCCTGAACTGAATCTTGCCAAGTTTTATCGAATTTTTCTATTTCATCAAAAACTTGCGAAGCATCGTTTATAATATCAGAAGAATCAGAAACAACATCAGAAGAAGCACCATCATAATTCTCGGCACCACCAGTCAAAGCATTATTCAAATCACCTAAATTCGAATTAACGTCATCAAGATTAGAATTGACGTCACCGAGATTTGAATTGACATCATCAAAATTTGAATTCATGTCACTTAAATTTGAATTCACGTCATCTAACTGCTCTTCTCGAACATCTTCATACTCTTTTTGAGTATATTGAACTGCAAGATACTGTTGTTTAAAAGTAAAATAACCGGCTGTAGCTTCATCACTATCAGAATAATACCGGTTTATACAGTTAATAGATATAAAAAGATTATCATCGCCCGTCATTGGCGTAGGAAAACCAGTAGGATCAAAACTAAAATCTAAAGTATAAACGCGTGTATTATAGTCTATAATATTGCCGTCAATATCTCTCTTAAAATCAGTTTTATAAGAGAAATCTATAAAACGATCATTATCAAAACGGAAAGAATATTTCCCGATCTTGAAATACAAACAAATTGAATCAAAGATAGTTTGATTAT
>JAZNDV010000087.1:0-2973 GCA_045588285.1 Eubacteriales bacterium | reverse complement strand
CGCTGGACTATTTCAACCAAAAGACCGTTGAACTCTTCAAGAAAGAACTGGAAAGAGGGCTGCCCATCGTCATCTTCTTCCACGATCCCATCACAGACCGCCGCCTGAACCGTCAGGTAGAGCTGCATCCCAACGAGCGCGCCCGTCTCACCGACGAGGACATCGAACGCAGCCTGGAAATGGTTAACCTGATCAAAACCCATCCCCTGGTCAAGGGCGTCTTTGCGGGCCACCTGCATTGCGAGCACGAATCGGTCATGGAAAACGGCTCTCCCGCCTACATCACCCCCGGCCTCTACCGCGGAATGTGCCGCTTCATCGAAATCCGATAAAGGAGAGATCGCCATGGAAAGAATCATTGAAACCGTGCTGGAAATCGGACTGGAAAAGCCCGTCAAAATTCTGCACGTCACCGACGTTCACCTGACAGACAGCCTTCCCGAGGACGATCCCGAGCAGCAGGAACACATGGTCAAACGGACCGAGGTCTTCCGCAAGGAAGCAAACTATCCCCCCAAGGCTCCCGCAGAGTACTTTGAGGAGTCCTTCGCCCTGGCCGCAAGGGAAGGGGCCGTCATGGTGGTTTCGGGGGACGTCATGGACGTATACTGCAAAGGAAATGTCAAGGAATTCCATCGGATTGCCGACGGGCACGATTATATGTTCACCCCCGGAAGCCACGAATTTGCCCTATTTGCCCGTGCCCCCAAAGGGGACGATCCGGAAGAATACAAAGCAAATTATCAGAAGCGCAGAGAAGAGGTGGAAGCCCTTTTCCCCGAGCTGCATTGGAAGTTTGAGAGCAGAATCGTCGGCGGCGTCAACCTCCTCACCATCGACAACAGCCGCGACTTTTACACCGCGGAAGCCTTTGAATTCCTGAAGACAGAGGTAGCCACGGGCCTGCCCATCCTTCTGTTCTCCCACGACCCCCTGGCCGACCACGGGTTGCTCCGCATTCGGGAGCCCCATCCCCTGGTTCGCCGCACCGAGGAAGAATACCGCATCAACGACGAGATGCTGAAATTCATCGACACCTGTCCTCAGATCATCGCAACCTTCGGCGGCCATTGGCACGGCGAAGGCCTGCGGGAAACACCCGGAGGAAAGCCCGTTTACATCACCCCCGGTCTGTTCAAGGGCATCTGCCGAATGATTGAAATCCGTTGAGTTTTCTTCATAAAAAACACACCCGAAAGCGATTGCTTTCGGGTGTTCTTTTTTATCTTCAATCCTCTCGGAATTGGGAGCGATAGAGAGCGGCGTAAATGCCGTCCAGGGCAATCAGCTGATCGTGGGTTCCCCGCGCGGCGACACCGGTATCGGACAGAACGATGATCTCGTCTGCGTTCTTTACGGTGGAAAGGCGGTGGGCAACGATCAGCCCCGTGCGCCCCTCGCTCAGTTTGTCCAGAGCACGGCGAATCTGCTGCTCGGTCACGTTATCCAAAGCGGAGGTGGCCTCGTCCAGAATCAGTACTGCGGGATCCTTCAGGAACACCCGCGCAATGGAAATCCGCTGCTTCTGTCCGCCCGAAAGACGGACACCCCGTTCGCCCACGTTGGTATCGTATCCCTCGGGAAGAGACATGACGAAATCATGGATCTCGGCCCGCTTGGCGGCGGAAATGATTTCCTCCTCCGTGGCATCGGGCTTTCCGAAACGGATGTTGTCCCGCACCGTTCCCTCAAACAGGAAAACGTCCTGGGCAACGGTTCCGATGTTTTGACGCAGCTCCCGACGGGAAAGATTTCGAATATCGTGTCCGTCCAGGGTGATGGTTCCGCCGTCGATTTCATAAAAACGGGGAATCAGATTGCAAAGAGTGGTCTTTCCACCGCCGGAAGGTCCCACAATCGCCAGTTTTTCTCCCGCATTAATGTGCAGGTTTAAGTTGCGGAACACTTGGTTATGGTCGTCGGGATATTCAAAACTCACATTTTCAAACACAATATTTCCTTTTGGCTCTGTGAGGGGCACTGCATCCGGTTCGTCAAAAATCTCAATATCCGCATCTACAATCTGCAAAAATCTTTCAATACCGGTCATACCTCTTTGAAACTGCTCCGCAAATTCAATAATACGTCTGATTGTGGCAATCAGAGTAGAAACATACATAATGTATGCTACCAGATCCCCCGGAGCTATTTTTCCGTTTACCATAAAAATACCCCCGGCAACCACTACCATTAAATACATGAGACCATCAAACATTTTGACAGTGGTATGGAAAGCAGCCATATAATGATAGGTCAAGGTTTTAATATCCAAGAATGCTTTATTATCCTTGGAAAACTTCTCATTTTCCACATCTTCATTAGCAAATGCCTTTACTACTTTATGCCCAAGCAGACTGTCTTCTATACGGGCATTGAGTTCACCAATCTGATTTCTTTGTTTCCGGAAGGCCCCTCGCATCCTAAAATTCAGTTTCATACAAACCACTGTCATAAGAGGAACACAAAGGAAAATCAGCACCGTCAGTCCCACGTGGATTCTGGCAAGAATAATAAAGGAAATGACCGCCTTAATTCCGGCAATAAAAAACTCTTCAGGACAATGATGAGCAAACTCTGTCACGTCAAAAAGGTCGTTGGTAATACGGCCCATAATTTGACCTACTTTTGTATTACTATAATATGTATTGGATAATTTTTGTAAATGAGTGTATGCGTCACGTCTCATATCCGTCTCAATCTTTGCACCCATAATATGACCCACACCCGCCATATAATAACTGGCCAGACCGTCCACCAGACGAAGCACCAGATATAATAGCCCCAGGCCACCGATGGTTTTTACGGAAAGGGCCGCCAAATCACTGATGCCCTGATTGGTAATGTAACGCATGATAAGAGGCAGCACTAACTCGCAAACCGTAGTCAGTGCTGCACAGAATAAGTCTAAAAATAATGTTACTTTATAATTTTTGAAATAGGGAATAAATCTCTTTAACAGTTCTTTTGATGTGT
>JAZNDV010000086.1:0-1805 GCA_045588285.1 Eubacteriales bacterium | reverse complement strand
AAGAGAACCCTGATCAATCTTAACGGAATTTCGGGGCTTTCCAAGGGCGGAAGCGGGGACGTACTCGCCGGTATGATCGCGTCCTTTTTGGCGCAGGGATATTCTCCCCGGAATGCGGCGGCGTGCGGCGTTTATCTGCACGGTGCTGCCGCCGATCTCTTAAAAAAGACATATTCGGAGCACGGTATGCTCCCCTCGGACCTTCCCAACGCCGCAGCACGGCTGATGAAGGACTTTGAAACCATCGCATAAGGAGTATCTTTTATGGAGAAATCCCGATATCGCACCTATACCTCCGTAGACCTTTCTGCCATTCGCCACAATTTTCATACCGTAAAATCCCTGCTTCGACCGGGGTGCAAGGTACTGTCGGTGGTAAAAGCGGACGGATACGGGCATGGGGCTGTAGAAGTGGCAAAAACCCTATCTGACAGCGATTATTTCGGCGTTGCGTGTATCGACGAAGGAATCCAGTTGCGGGAAAACGGAATCGAAACACCGATTTTGATCCTGGGGTACACTTCCCCGAAAGAGGCACGGATCTTAGCCCATTGGAATCTGACCCAATGCGCCTTTGACTCAGAGTATCTCAAGGAATT
Organism: Eubacteriales bacterium; assembly: GCA_045588285.1. Lineage (GTDB taxonomy): Bacteria > Bacillota > Clostridia > Oscillospirales > UBA644 > RGIG995. The sequence goes on along the minus strand of JAZNDV010000086.1, from coordinate 1,206 downwards.
GCAGCGAGCTTTAGAACCGGGACAAAAACTGAAAATTCACTTAAAAATTGATACCGGCATGAGCCGTTTGGGATTTTACGCCCACGATGACGGTTCCATCGTGGAAACGGCGGAGCAAATTGCCGCCGTCATGAAAGAAACGCCGTCGCTGGAATACGAAGGGATCTTTACCCATTTCACCTCTTCCGATGAACCGCACCTGCCCCATACGGAACGGCAGTTTACCTGCTTTATGCAGGTGTTAAAGAATCTGGAAGATCGGAATGTCACCTTCCCGTTGCGCCATTGTGCCAATAGCGGGGCGACCCTCTCCTGCCCGGAGATGCATCTGGATATGGTGCGCCCCGGAATCGTCCTTTACGGATATGCCCCCGACCCTGCAGCCGGGGATTTCGGATTGAAACCGGCGTTGGAATTGAAAGCCTACGTGGCACAGATCCATCATCTCAACGTTGGGGATACGGTCAGTTATAACCGAACCTATCGAATCGATGCTCCCACGGACGCTGCCACCGTCTGCATCGGATACGGTGACGGTTTGCATCGAGCCTTGTCCGGAGCGCCGGTGCTGATCAACGGAAGAAAAACCAAAATTCTGGGACGCATCTGCATGGATCAATGCGTCATCGACGTAACCGGGATCCCGGTCAGAGCCGGAGATACGGTAACCTTTATCGGGACCAGCGGAAACGAAACGATCTCTGCCGGAGAATTGGCGGAATATGCCGGAACGATTCATTACGAAATTTTGTGCAGCATCGGAAAGCGTATTCCGAGAATCTATCACGAGAAGTAAAAAAGATTGGAACAACCTATGAGAATTGTCATCAAAGTCGGAACGTCTACCTTAGCGCACGAAGGAGGACGCTTGAATATCCGTCGGATTGAAACGTTGTGCAAAGTCATCAGCGATCTGAAAAACGCCGGAAACGAGATTATTTTGGTTTCTTCCGGTGCCATCGGCATGGGGGTGGGAAAACTCGCCCTCAAGTCCCGCCCCTCGGATATCCCCACGAAACAAGCCGCGGCGGCGGTGGGACAGTGCGAGTTGATGTATACATACGATAAACTGTTCTCCGAATACCGCCATACGGTGGCGCAGATCCTTCTGACGGGGGACGATCTGAATCACGAAGACCGGCGGCGGAATTTTGAAAATACTCTGTCCCGCCTTTTGGAATTGGAAGCGATCCCCGTGATCAACGA
>JAZNDV010000085.1:0-1992 GCA_045588285.1 Eubacteriales bacterium | reverse complement strand
TATTATACCATATTTTGCACGATTGTCAAGATAAAATCAAAAATTCCGAGCACCCGTAAGCACTCGGAATTTTTCAACGTTTTCCTTCATTATGCACTTTGCATTTTGCATTCCGATCCCCCGTCCTAATTTTGCATTCTGCATTGTGCATTTTGCATTCAAAATCTCCCCGCCAAAATCAGAGATGCCGTACAGAAGTACGCCAACAACGCCAAGGCGTCCACAATGGTGGTGATAAAAGGCGCCGCCATGACCGCCGGGTCAAAACCAAATCGCTTGGCAAAAAGGGGCAACAGACAACCGACGCTTTTTGCGATGATCACCGTCACCGCCAAAGCAACCGATACGGTCAACGCCACAAAAACGTCCACCGCTTCCGCCCCCAAGAGCCACCGATCCAAGAAAAAGATCTTGCAAAAGCTGACGGATCCCAACGTGACCCCGCACAACAACGCCACGCGGAATTCTTTCCCCAAGATCTTCCACAGATCTGCGAGACAAATTTCATTGAGGGACAGACTTCGGATTACCGATACGGAAGATTGGCTCCCGCTGTTTCCGCCGGTGCCCATGAGCATAGGAATAAAGGCAGTCAAAACCACCACGGTCTGCAACCGCGCCTCGAAACCCGAAATAATCATCTGGGTAAAGGTGGCGGAAAGCATCATAATCAAAAGCCACGGAATCCGATGGCGCCAAGTTTCAAAAACGCCGATTCTCAAATAAGGCTTTTCCGTAGGCGTAATTGCCGCCATTTTTTGAATATCTTCCGTGGTTTCTTCCTGTAAGACGTCCATGGCATCGTCCACGGTGACGATACCCACCAGCCGGTTTTCCGCGTCCACCACGGGCAAGGCAAGCATGTCGTACTTTTCAAACAATTCCACCGTTTCTTCCCGATCGGTGTCGGTGGTAACGCTCAAGGGGTTGGGGGTCATTAAATCCGAAACCAAGGTCGATGCATCAGACAAAAGAAGATCTTTGGCGGAAACCACCCCAACCAATTTTCGGGTTTTATCGATAACGTAACAAGTGTAAACCGTCTCTTTATCCACGCCTGTTTTACGGATCTGCAAAAAGGCGTCGGCAACGGACATATTACCGTCCAAAGAAACGTATTCCACCGTCATAATACTGCCGGCGCTGTCGTCGGCGTAATTCAAAATCTGATTGATCTGTGTCCGGGTATAAGGATCGGTATTTTTTAAGATCCGCCGCACCACGTTGGCAGGCATTTCTTCAATCAAATCTACCGTATCGTCCAGATACAGTTCCTCGAGGATCGAGCGCAATTCTTTGTCACTGTAGGCACGAATCAAAGATTCTTGCAGTTCAGGTTCCATCTCAACAAAGGTCTCAGCCGCCGCTTCCTTGGACAGAATACGAAACAGGGTCAAAAAATCGCCCTTTTGTCCGTCATCCCAAAGTCCTTGCAAGAGGTCCGCCAGATCTTGCGGGGCAATATACTTCAGTACCGATTTCAATTTGTCATAGGCTTTTTCATTCAAAAGCCCGAGAATAATTTCTTTCATGATAAAATCCTCCGTTTCGTTTTTTGGTCGGAGGACAGAATTCCCCGTCAGATCAGCACCGGAACGAAACCGGAGCGGAATGAATTTTGATTCAACGCTGACCGCGAAGAAATTCTGTGCCTTCGAGGGGTTGTGTCCACTGCAGTTTCACCTTCCTTAAGATTATTTTGTGGGAGTTCTGTATTCCATTATATACGAAAAAAAATATCTTGTCAACCCATAGTATACCCCGTTGAAAAAAATATTTCACATTTTTGTGAACTCTATTGACAAGCACACGCTTTTGTTGTATAATATACAAGCAAATTCGGACGGTTAGCTCAGCTGGTAGAGCATCTGCTTGACGTGCAGAGGGTCAGCGGTTCGAGTCCGTTATCGTCCACCAACAAAACCTCTTTTGTCTATCAAGACAAGAGAGGTTTTGTTCGTTATATTTTGTGATATAATTTGATAAAAAACA
>JAZNDV010000084.1:0-13224 GCA_045588285.1 Eubacteriales bacterium | reverse complement strand
ATTTTTTAGACCGCTGCGCCGAAACAACCTGCGCTTTATCCGCCCCCGGCGGCGCTTGGTTGTTTCGCCCAACGAGCTACGCTCGTCGGTCTCATAACTCTGCAACTTAAAAATTCCTTAACCACGATGGAAGCAAAAAATTCCTCGCACCGGTGGCGCAAGGGATTTTTTTGGCATGTAGCCACCGAAAAAGATATTTAATTCTTTTTAACAATGATTTTTTCTTCCACAGGGGTGTCAAACTGTATTGTGTAAACTCCATCTTTAACCGTAATTCTTCCACTCGTTTTTATAGTATACTTTTCGTTTTCAGGCATACAAACAATAACAACGGGATTTTGGGCAGTAGATTTGATCTCAAATTCTAAATTATCATCAATTACTGTTTTGCTTTTTATAATTGTTAAAAAGCCGCTTGTTACGGTATACGGCTTATGGTACGAAGAAAACCACATTAAAACAGGTGTAGAAAGACCTGAAAACTGATGGAAACCGCTGCCTCTGCCGTTGGTAATCATAAAATGCTCATAACAGTTATAGGTATATGCCGTTTCGCTTTCCCATAAGTCGAGCGCAGTTTTTGCTATGCTTTGAGCAAACTCCGCTTCACCGTTATCAAGACAGGCTTTCCACAAAATCCATTGGTGTGGCATCCATACAGAACCGTTCCAATAGCCTTCTTCGCTGTAATATGGGGCACGTGTATCAACAACGCTTACTCCTATCGGCGTTACCATACCGCTTTTTATGTTGTCTATGATTCTTTCTGATCTGTCGTTACTGCTTATACCCGCTATATAAGGAGTAACACCATCCATTCCCATATCAGCATTGATATTGCCGATTTTCAAAACTGTACCGTCATCTTTCACATAGCCGTAATATCCGCTGTCATCATCCCATGCATACGTTTCTATTGCATTTGAATAAAACGCAATATCTTCATCAAGCTCTTTCGTATCAAGCGACAAAATTTCTGCGTGATTTTTGAGGATCTTTCCGAACAAAACAGTCATTGCAGTGTTAATAACGGGACAGACTTCTTTTTCAAGATGGTTATCGTGAACATATTTTTGTGCTGGGTAATCATCCCAGCCGCCCGAATTATAAAAAATATTCCAAAGCTGAAACATACCCGTCTTTTTGGCATCGGGGCTTTTTCTCATATCTGCAAAAAATCTGTATTGTTGATATATCAACGGATAAAATTTTTTCAAAAACTCTATGTCTGATGTTTTTGAAAAAATTTCTGCATATAAAAAGATTTGTGTAGGAAGGGGTGTGCCGTGGAAAATATATGGTGAATGAATATCACCCACGGGGGTAAGATATGCGTTCAAACAATCTTTTGCTCTTTCGATATCAAGTTCCGAAAGACCCATCCCGGTAAATCCAGAATCCCACGTGTAAAGAGAATCCCAATTTCTACCTGGCGTATTATGAAGAATATATCCACGCCTTGAATATATAGGCCATACCACATTTGTAAGCGTAACCGCACTCATAATTTTTTGAGAGATCCGGTACTTTTCTCCCAAAGAATTACAGATGGGTTCAAAAATGGTATGTTCAGCGCCGAAGTCCTCACCCTTTGGGGCGATAATAGTAATCGTAACTGTCTTTTTAGAGTTTGGCTCCACAAACACGGGACGTATAAAGAGGTCTACATATTGGGAACCCTCTTTACCCAGTTTGGTTGATACGTGATGATGTATAGACGATACAAGCAATTGCCCCACATCACCGGCATAAAGATTTCTTAGCACATGACTTTCGGTATCCACTTTTACGACATATTCTTTATCTCCAAAAAGGATTTTCAATCCATCATCGGTATTTTCACACATTGGAGTAAAATAACGGTCGTAATTTGAAAATTCCACATCTCCTATGACAAATCCGTCAAAATCAACGGTGCAATCCAAAGGATAAACATCAAGCGTAAAGTATTTTCCACTTTGAACGTCAACGGTATATACGGAAATTTCATTCGTATCAGGCAGTTCTATCTCATATAACTTTTCGCCAAGTTTTAAAATTATTTTGCCCCCGCCTTTGTAGCGCACCCCCATTCTTTGAAACATAGTTTCATCGAATTTATAACTTACACTGTCACCTTTTTTGCCAAAAAAACGGGAACTGAGAAAACTGCCGCCAACAAAGCCGCTTGCCCGTGCCTCTCCAAGATAAAGTCCGTCAGATGCTATTTTTTGAGATATTTTTATATCGGAATAATCCAGTGCATCGATCCATAATCCATCTATAACATTGACCTCGTTGGGGGAGATGGGATTGTGATATTGAGTGCAGCCTTTCATGCTCATAACCGCATTTAATGAAAGGCTCTCTGCCTTTTGCGTATTGTTTACAAAGTCGCACGTAACTGTCATTACATTGTTTTCCGATTTAAAATCCGCCTCAATATAAACTCTGTCTTTCCACTCTAATTCATATCTGTATATAAATCTTGTCAGTTTCTTGGAAGCGCCCATCATTTTTACGCCGCTGTCTGCCAAATCTCTTACCAGCATAACACTTCTGCGAAAATATCCCGGGAATAAATTAAGGTCAAACCTCAACCCCTTTTTCTTATCTGCAATATGCGCCACACCTAAATATGTTTTATTATACGGTCCCCATTCGGGAAGATTTAAACTGTAGTTTTTTTGCATAGCTTTTTCCTTCTTTCAAAAATCAAACCTGCATTTTGATCATATTGTACCATATTTTGATTTACATTTCAATCAACCATAAAAAGTTTTAGTTCGAGTCCTCCTCAAAGGTCATTTTGGGGGAATGATATATTTTGAATTACACCTTGAAAAAAGGCACGAAAAAAATCCCGAAACCGTTGAGATTTCGGGATTTTCTACACCGATATCTTTTTCGGCGATACAATATGGTTGCGGAGACGGGATTTGAACCACGCGACCTTCGGGTTATGAGCCCGACGAGCTACCGAGCTGCTCCACTCCGCGATATTCAGTTGGTGCCGGAGACCGGGATCGAACCGGCACGGGATTAACTCCCACGGGATTTTAAGTCCCGGGCGTCTGCCAATTCCGCCACTCCGGCAAATCAGCTGACTTTGCTTGATGCCTAAATAGTATACCACGAAAATGCCCATTTGTCAACCCCTGATTTGTGTCTTTTTTAAGACAAATCAGAAGAAGGTCGGCAACTTATGGCAAAATTCCCGTCGCATTGCAATATATCGTATTTTTTAGAGATTCCGCGGTTAGATCTCCGAGTTCAAAAACCGGAATACAACCCGAACACAAGGGCGTTTTCTTCCGAATCCACGCCGAGTCTGACATATCCGATTTTCTCCAACAGCTTGATGCTTGCCACGTTTTCCGGCTCGACAAAGCACCGAAATTCCTTTTCCGGGTAAGTCTTGTGCAAGGCGGTTACGATCGCCGAAATCATTTCGTAGGCATAGCCTTTTCGATGATGTTTGTAAGAGATCGTGTATCCCATTTTGATTACGTCTTCGTTAAAAACCGTGACTTCCCCGATCAACGTACCGTCTTTTAAGGAAATCGCCAACTGCTTCTTCCCTTCCGGTAAAAACTTATCGCATTTCCGACGCTCGATCAGCGCAGCCAAGTCGGTCTTTTCGCTGTATTGTCCCCTCTGGTACCGGGTACAGCGGTCATCGTTGCGGTAATCGTATAATTCTTCCAGGTCTGACGGCTGAAAATTCCGCAAAATCAACCGTTTTGTTTCTAAAAAAATCATAAATCTTCCACGTCGAGAACCCGGAACCCGGCTTTGATCAGTTCCTCGGCAAAAAGCCCCTGGCCGGGGATCCGCACGCCCGAAAATGTGCCGTCGTAAATTTCGTTGACCCCGCAGGAAGGACTGCGAGACTGAAGAATCGCCAAATCGATCCTTTCGTTTTTGGCGATCTCCACCGCTTTTTTCACCCCGGAAAGGCAGGCTTCGTGAACGTCTTCTCCCAACTCGTTGAATACCCGCCCCTGCACCCGCTCGATCCGGGGACGGGGAATGGGAAACCCAGCCAACACTTCGGGGCAAACCTCGATGACTTGCTTGTCTTTTAGGTATTCCGCTAATTTTTTGGAAAAATTGTTTCCGCCGTTGTATTTACAGTTTCTGCCCATCAAACAGGCGCTGACCATTACTCTCATAGATTCCCTCTTTTCTTAAACCGTTTCGGTATATTATGTAAAAGCATTAAATATACGCTATATGGATTTTTCAATGATATTTGCGAATTCTTCCAAACCGTTTTGGTCTATTTCCGTAAAACGATTCAAAATAGGACTGTCAATATCCAAAACCCCGATCACGTTTCCGTTTTTGCGAAGGGGAATTACAATTTCAGAATTCGACGCACCGTCACAGGCAATATGTCCGGGAAATTCGTGAACGTTGGAGACACGTTGGGTTTCGTTTTTTGCAACGGCAGTTCCGCAAACACCCCGCCCCACCGGAATTTCGATGCAAGCAGGTTTTCCTTGAAAAGGGCCTAAAACCAAAGTTTCCCCTTCCAACAAATAAAACCCTGCCCAGTTAACGTCGGGTAAGGCATGATACAACAACGCCGCCCCATTCGCCAAATTTGCAACGGGGTGCGAAATTCCCTCAATCAAGGCGGAAAGTTGGCCGTTCAAGGCGTCATAATCAATCATAACAAGTCTCTCCTTTCGGAATGGTCTTATTATATCACATTCCCTGAAAAATTGCAAGAGAATTGATTCATAAAAAGAGATCCGGCGAAGCTGTTCCGCCGGATTCTACGTTTTTCTTTTCGTTCTTTTTCTTCCTCAAAGGATCCGTCCGTCGGTGGAAATCGTCACCACCTGCCAGGGGATAAACTTTCCCGAAGCCGTCAAAGCGTTTTTCACAGCCTGTTCAATCCCCCCGCAACAAGGAACTTCCATGCGGACCACGGTGACCGATTGGATATTATTCCGGGCGATGATCTGCGTCAATTTTTCCGAATAATCCACGTTGTCCAACTTGGGGCACCCGATAAGCGTGACCCGATTGCGAATAATTTCGTTATGAAAATTATCGTATGCGTAAGCAGTGCAATCGGCGGCAATCAGAAGATTTGCCCCGTCAAAATAAGGGGCGTTCCCCGGGACTAATTTGATCTGCACCGGCCATTGAGATAACCGGCTTTCAAAGGAAGCAGCCTGGGTTTCGCAGGGTTGAGAGGTTCGCTGAATCCGTTTGGAATTGGTGCCCGGACAACCGCAGGGCAGTTTTTCCGGAAACTTCTCCTCTTTCGCCTTTTGTACGGCGGCTTCGTCGTAGGCAGGAGCTTCCCGTTCTTCAAAAGAAATCGCTCCGGCGGGGCAAGCGGGCAGACAATCTCCCAGACCGTCACAGTAATCTTCCCGGGTCAACCGGGCTTTTCCGCCGATCATTTCAATGGCACCTTCGTGGCAGGCGGCGGCACAGGCACCGCAACCGTTACATCTTCCTTCGTCAATTTTGATTATTTTGCGGATCATCATAACGCTCCTTTGCAATTTGTCAATTTTATTTCCTTGACCTTGTGAGCATATTATACTATAATGGAAACAATGAATATGTTGAATTTTCAACAAACGGAGGAAAATATGCAACCGTATGTTTCAATTTTGAAAAAATCCCCGCTGTTCGCAGGGATTGAAGAAGCCGATTTATCTGCTTTGCTGGGGTGCCTCGGAGCAAAAGCAAGACAATACAAGAAGGGCGAAACGATTTTTTCCGAAGGCGACCCCGCCACCGATATGGGACTTTTGTGCAAGGGAACGGTACAGATGGAACGGGTAGACTACAACGGAAACCGCACCATCGTATCTCAAGCGGAACCGGGAGAACTGTTCGCCGAATCCTTTGCCTGCGCCGGTGCAGAACGGCTTCCGGTCTCCGTGACTGCAACGGAGGATTGTGCCGTTTTGCTTTTGGATTGCCGGCGAATTACACAACCCTGCTGTAATGCTTGCTCCTTTCATCAAACGATGATCTATAATCTGCTGAAGATCACTGCACAAAAGAGTATCCGCCTCCATCAGAGGGCAGAAATCATCTCTCACCGCACCACCCGGGAAAAGCTAATGGCATATCTGAATTTGCAGGCGGTCCGGAATAACAGCCCCAAATTTACGGTTCCCTTTGACCGTCAGGAATTGGCGGATTATTTGGAAGTAGACCGAAGCGGACTTTCGGCAGAAATTTCAAAATTGCGCAAGGAAGGAATTTTGAACTGTCACCGAAGCGAATTTGAATTGCTATAAATTTATCCCAACAACACGTCCGAGATCAGCATCACGCAAAAACCTGCCAGCAAAGCGTAGGTTGCTCCCCGCTGGCTTCCGTGGGCGTGGGTCTCGGGAATCATTTCATCGCTGATGACGTACAGCATCGTACCCCCGGCAAAGGCAAGGGCAAAAGGCAAAATTGCCGAAGAAAGAGAAACGGCAAAATATCCCAAAAAGGTTCCTGCGACCTCCACGAATCCGGTCATCAACGCAAGCCCCAACGTTTTTGCGGAAGAGACCCCCGATGCCAGCATCGGTCCGATGATGACCATGCCTTCGGGAACGTTCTGCAATGCAATTCCTCCGGCGATAAGAAGCGCCTGACGGGTATCTCCGGAACCGAATCCGACACCTGCGGCGATCCCTTCGGGCAGGTTGTGAATGGCAATAGCGGTGACGAAGAGTAAAACCTTACTCAACTTTGGGTTTTTCGTGTGATTTTCCGGTTCCGCACCCACCAGTTTATGAAGATGGGGAACCAATTTATCAATCAGATTCAAGCATAAAGCGCCGGCAAAAATCCCGGAAACGGTCATTAAAAGACCGTATTTTCCGCCGTATTCCAGAGAGGGAAGAATCAAGCCTAAAACCGCAGCCGCTAACATGACCCCCGCCGCAAAAGACAGAACGACGTCGCTGAAGCGGTGGGATATTTTTTTGAACGCAAAGCCGATGACGGCACCGAATGCGGTCGCACCTCCCACCCCGAGGGCGGTCAAAAGTACCATTTCCATAAGATATCTCCTTCATAATTCTACCGGAATAAAATGATCCGCAATCACTTCCTGCGGAGTTACTCTGCAATCCACCGCCAACACCCGGACTCCGGACGTTTCCGCACGGCGCAAGGCATCTCCAAAGGCTTTGTGGGTCACGTCGTTGGGGCGCAAAACAAAAATCTCTTTCATCTGAACAACAAACAAAACGTAGGCTTCATAGCCTTCCTGCAGACTTGAGGTCAATTCCCGCAAATGCTTGATTCCTCGGTCGGTGGGAGCATCGGGGAAAGAGGCGGTGCCGTCCTGTTCCAGCGTGACACCCTTTACTTCCACGAAGGCTTTCCGCTCCCCGTCTTCCACGTAAAAATCAAACCGGGAACCGCCGTAAAACACTTCCCGTCGAATTGCCGCGTCGGAAGAAAACAGGACCCCTTTTTTCAGCCATTCGAAGGCAATATCGTTGGCGGCTTGGGAATCCATATTCACCGTCAAAGGCAGCTTTCCGGGACGGATCTTTTCCACCGTCACCAGATCGTATTGGGTTTTGCGGTTAGGGTTGTCCGACCGTTCCAGATATACGGTACACCCGGGAATCAGCAATTCCTTGCACCGCCCGGTATTTTTTACGTGAACGACCGTCTCTTTTCCGTCCAATTCCACGTGGGCGATAAACCGGTTGACCCGGCGGAGAAATTTTGCGGAGACGATATTTTTATATTGCATCAGAGCACCTGCACCTATCAAGATGGTACTATTATATCACAGAAACGGGGAAATTGCAAGGGTAGAATTCCAGACCGCGGTCAAAAACGGTTCCTTCCGCGCAAACGATCCCGTAAAGTCGGGAGCCGACGCGCTTTGCCGGCTCCCATAGGGTTTTATCCACGAGTTTTTTTCCGTTCTTCTTCCTCCAAAATACGGTAGGCAACCTTTCCCACCAAGGTTTTGGGCAACTCGTCCCGGAACTCGATTTGCCGGGGCAAAGCGTATTTTGCAATAGAATCCCGGCAATGCGCCAAAATTTTGGTTTTCGTTTCGTCGGTGGGGGGAATCCCCGGTTTCAGCACCACGAAGGCTTTTACCGATTGGATCCGCAGCGGATCGTCGATTCCGATGACGCAGGAGAGCTGCACCTCGTCCAGAGAGTCAAGAACCCCTTCGATCTGAGAGGGATAAACGTTGTATCCGTTGGTCACGATCACACGCTTGATCCGCTGGCGGAAGTAAACGAACCCCTCTTCGTCCATCATACCCAGATCCCCGGTATGGACCCATCGAAATCCGTCGTTGTGAAAACGCAACGCCTCTGCCGTTTCTTCCGGGCGGTTCAAATATCCCGACATCACCGTCGGTCCTGTAAGACAGATCTCCCCTTCCGTTCCATAGGGCAATTCTTCCGAAGTTCCCAGACGGACGATCTTATAATAGGTATCGGGGAAGGGGATCCCGATGGACCCCTCTTTGCTGATGTGATAAGGGGTCAGACAAGAGGCCGTAACACACTCGGTGGTTCCGTAACCTTCCCGCAGGAGAACGGAAGCGTTATGGGAAGACAGAAAACCGTCGAACCGCTTCTTCAAACTCACCGACAGAGAATCCCCGCCGCTAAAAACGCCCTTAAGGGAAGACAGATCAGCGTTTTTCATGGAAGGCTCCCGCAGCAACGCCTCGTACAAAGAAGGCACTCCGGCAATAAAATTGCATCGGTTCCGTTTCAGAAGTTTCGCATAACTTTTCACGGTAAACCGAGGAACCAGCAAACACCGTCCGCCGCTGAACAGCATGGAATGAATGGAAATGCCCAAACCGAATCCGTGGAAGATCGGCATCACCGCCAGCATCTGATCTCCGGGACGGAACATGGGATTGGCGGCAATCACCTGCTGGGCTAAGGCGTTGAAATTTCCGTTGGACAGAAGCACACCTTTGGTGGTTCCCGTGGTGCCTCCGCTATACAAAATAACGGCAGTATCATCGGTTTTCCCTTGATGTTCTGAAATTTTATCCACGGTTTTCCCTTGCTTCAAAAAATCCGCCCACCGTAAAACCGGAGCATTTTTTGGCAGAGGTGCAATCTTTCGTCCCTCAGTCAGCCGATACCCGATCTTCATAGGCACCGAAAGACAATCCGATATCGACGTGAGGATCAACGTACTAAGGGAAACGCGCGCTCGGATCCGTTCAAATTTTCCGTAAAACTGATCCAGCGTGATTGCTACGCGGCTTTCGGATTCCTTAAGATAAAATTCAATTTCCTTTTCGCCGGACAGAGGGTGTACCATATTCGACACCCCGCCGACGGCGTTGACGGCGTAAAATACCACCACCGCCTGAGGACAGTTGGGAAGGCAGATCGTGACCCGGTCTTTGGGACGCACTCCCAAACGGAACAGAGCCTTGGCACAGGTCTCCACGGCAGTTTGAAATTGCCGGTACGTGGTAGATTTTCCCATAAAATCGTAGGCAGTAAGATCCGGATACCGTTCCGCCGATCGCCGCACACCGTCCCACATCGTACCCTGAAAATAGTCCAAACGGACAGGCACGTCACCGTAAAAACGGAGCCAGGGGGCGGAGGGAAAAGAAGAATGAGTCATGATTACGTCCTTTGGGAGAGTTAAGAGTAGGGAGTTAAGATATAAGATGTACTTTTGCACTTTGCATTTTATATTCTACAATAGAAGTATATCCATTTTCAGAGGATCTGTCAAGGCGATTCACAGTTTTTTAATATTTTATCCCCCGCCGGGTTTTCATGTCAAAAAAAGTTTGCTCTTTCCTATTGACATTATTTTTCTGATATGATATAATATATGGAGAATTTAATAGGACAATCTTTAAGACGATACGAGAGATCGGCAAGATCAGTTCCCCCCTGCGGACGGTGCAACAACCGTCGGTCTGTTCTGCCGTACTCGGGCAGAATTTTTTTATGTGGAGGATTTTATGGATCGGATTCAATACGCAACCCCCGTCAATATGCCGAACCAACCGAAGGGTGCTTCGGAGTTTTCTTCCTTTTCCGATCTTCGCACCGTTGATAAAACCGAATATACCGTAATTCCCGGCTTTTGCGACGTACACGTTCATTTTCGCGAGCCGGGTTTTTGTTGCAAAGAAGATATTTCCACCGGCTCTTCGGCGGCGGCAAAGGGCGGATTTACCGCCGTCTGCACCATGCCGAATCTGAACCCGGTTCCCGATTCGAAAGAACATCTTCAAATGCAACTGGACGCCATTAAAGAAAAAGCTTCCATTGCCGTTTATCCTTACGGTGCGATCACCGTGGGGGAATTGGGAAATACCCTGGCGGATCTGGAAGGAATAGCACCGAACGTCATCGCTTTTTCCGACGACGGAAGAGGCGTTCAGTCCGATGATATGATGAGACAAGCCATGAAGCGGGCAAAGGCGTTGGGAAAGATCATCGCCGCCCACACGGAAGTGGACGCGCTGAAGGGCGGCTGTATTCATCAAGGGGAATATGCAAAAGCCCACGGTCACACCGGAATTCCCTCGGAATGCGAATATTTGCAGATCGAACGGGATCTGAAATTAGTTTCCGAGATCGGCGGTTCCTACCACGTGTGCCACGTTTCAGCGAAAGAAAGCGTTCAACTGATTCGGGAAGCAAAAAAGGCAGGGCTTGACGTAACCTGCGAGACCGCGCCCCACTACCTGATCTTTGACGATTCCGACCTGCAGGAAGACGGAAAATGGAAGATGAATCCCCCGTTACGCTCCGCTTCGGATAAAGAGGCGTTGATCGAAGGAATCCTGGACGGAACCGTTGATATGATCGCCACCGACCACGCTCCCCATACGGGAGAAGAGAAGAGCCGGGGGCTGGAGCAAAGCCTGTTCGGCATCGTGGGATTGGAAACCGCATTCCCCGCTATGGTGACCCATCTGGTAAGACCGGGGATCCTGACCTTGGAAAAGGTGGTGGAACTGATGGCGTACGCCCCCCGGAAACGCTTCCGCATTCCCTTGGGCAACGATTGGAGCCTTTGGGATCTCAATGCAAAATACACCGTCGACCCCAAAACCTTTGCCACCAAGGGCAGGGCAACCCCCTTTGAAGGAACGGAACTGTACGGAAAGCACGTCGCCACCGTCTTTGGCGGAAACTTAATCAAGGGATAAACTAACGTTGAATTATATGAAGGAGGCAACCAAAATGCCTAAAAGAACTGACATTAAAAAGATTCTCATCATCGGCTCCGGTCCTATCGTCATCGGCCAGGCGGCAGAATTTGACTATGCCGGGACCCAAGCCTGTCTTGCTCTGAAAGAAGAAGGCTACGAAGTGGTTCTGTGCAACTCCAACCCCGCCACCATCATGACCGACACCTCCATTGCGGATAAGGTCTATATGGAACCGCTGACCTTGGAATATATCGCAAAAATTATCCGTTACGAGCGCCCCGACGCCATCGTTCCCGGCATCGGCGGGCAGGCCGGTCTGAACCTTGCCATGCAATTGGAGCGCAAGGGGATCCTTCGGGAATGTCAGGTGGAATTGCTGGGAACGTCCAGCGAATCCATTGAACGTGCCGAAGACCGGGAACTGTTCAAAGAACTGTGTCAATCCATCGGTGAACCGGTCATTCCCTCGGAAATCACCTACAACATCGAAGAAGCCAAAGAGGCGGCTGCCCGCATCGGCTACCCCGTAGTACTTCGTCCCGCCTTCACCTTGGGCGGAACCGGCGGCGGCTTTGCGTACAGCGAAGAAGAATTGATTGAAGTCAGTCTGAACGCCTTCAAACTCTCCCCCGTAAATCAGGTTTTGGTTGAAAAATCCGTAAAGGGTTACAAAGAAATCGAATTTGAAGTCATGCGGGACTCCAAAGACCACGCCATCACCATCTGCGGCATGGAAAATATCGACCCCGTAGGCGTTCACACCGGGGACTCCTTGGTGGTTGCCCCCATCATGACGTTGAGCGAAAGCGATCGGAAGATGCTCAACGATTCCGCCATCAAGATCATTAAAGAACTGAAGATCGAAGGGGGCTGTAACGTTCAGTTTGCCCTGAACCCCCATTCTTCCGAATATTATCTCATCGAAGTCAACCCCCGAGTCTCCCGGTCTTCCGCCCTGGCGTCCAAGGCTTCCGGATACCCCATCGCCCGGGTCACGGCAAAGATCGCCGTGGGAATGGCGCTGGAGGATATCAAAATTGCAAACACCAACGCCGCCTTTGAACCGCAGCTGGACTACGTCATCGCAAAACTGCCCCGCTTCCCCTTCGACAAATTTGCTTCCGCAACCAACAAATTGGGAACGCAGATGAAGGCAACGGGAGAAGTCATGGGCATCGGCTCGAACCTGGAAGAATGTCTGCTGAAGGGAATCCGTTCTCTGGAAATCGGCGCGAACCACATCTATCTTTCCAAATTCGATAATATGTCCGTGGAAGAACTGCTGGACTATATCAAAGAATTCCGTTCCGATAATATCTTCGCCATCGCCGAATTGTTCTATCACGGAATCTCCGTAGAAAAGATTCACGAAATCACCCAGATCACGCCCTACTTCCTGGAAGCCATCAAACGCATCGTCGATATGGAAGAGACCCTGAAAGCCAACGTCCGGGACGAAGAGACCCTGCGTGCCGCCAAAAAAATGGGATTCAGCGATAAATACATCGCCAGAATGTGGAACTGCAACGAGCTGGACGTTTACGGTCTGCGCAAAGAACTCAATCTGTTCCCGGTCTTCAAAATGGTGGACACCTGCCATACCAACGCCTATATCCCCTATTTCTATTCTTCTTATACCGGTGAAAACGCCTCGGTCATCACCGACAAGAAGAAGATCGTGGTCCTCGGTGCCGGACCTATCCGCATCGGACAAGGGGTGGAATTCGACTACTCCACCGTCCACGCCGTAACCACCATCAAAAATTCCGGCTACGAAGCCATTATCATCAACAACAACCCGGAAACGGTCTCCACCGACTACACCACCGCCGACAAACTTTACTTTGAACCCCTCACCCCCGAAGACGTGATGAACATCATCGAATTTGAAAAGCCGGTGGGCGTCATCGCTTCTCTGGGCGGTCAGACCGCCATCAATCTGGCACAGCCTCTGGCTGACCGTGGTGTGAAGATCATCGGCACCGACTGCGCCGCCATTGATAAGGCAGAAGACCGGAACGCTTTTGAGAATCTGCTGAACGAACTGAACATTCCCAGAGCAAAGGGCCAGGCCG
>JAZNDV010000083.1:0-22140 GCA_045588285.1 Eubacteriales bacterium | reverse complement strand
CCCCAGAGACCCGTTTACGGGTAGCAGGTAACCCCATGCGTGACTGGCAGGTCAACCAAAAGGCGCACTTGTGCGCAGCCTGTATTATTAGGGCTATGCCCGAAACTGAAATACCCCCCGCTATGCGGGGGGATCATTATTCTGCAAATTCAACTTACAATTTTACACTTTACATTCTGCATTATTTATAAAGAGTTTGTCCGATGGCGTGTTTCCAGCCTTGGAGCATGGCGCGGCGAGAGGTGTCGTCCATATTGGGAGTAAAGGTTTTGGCAGAACGGCGAATGGCGGAAAGTTCCGATTCGTCTTTCCAAAGACCGACACCGAGTCCCGCCATGAAGGCGGCACCTTGGGCGGTAGTCTCCGTATTGACGGGACGGTCGACGGGAGCACCCAAAAGATCGGATTGCAATTGAAGGATCACGTCACTGCGGGAAGCGCCTCCGTCCACGTTCAGAATCGAGAACGGAGTGCCGGTATCTTCCTGCATGGCGGTAAGCAGGTCGTTGGTCTGGAACGCGATACTTTCCAGCGCCGCCCGTATAATGTTGGCACGGGTGGTTCCCCGGGTCAGCCCGGTGATGGTGCCCCTGGCGTACATATCCCAGTAGGGGGCGCCGAGTCCGGTGAAGGCGGGGACGAAATACACTCCGCCGTTAGTTTCCGTAGCGGCGATAATGTCCGCTTCGGGGGCGGAAGTGATGATCTTCAGTTCATCTCTCAGCCATTGAAGAACCGCACCGCCGATAAAAACGCTTCCTTCCAGAGCGTAGGTCACTTTGTCTCCTCTGCTCCACGCAACGGTGGTGACCAATCCGTTTTTGGAAGATACAGGGCGGTCGCCGGTATTCATCATCAAAAAACAACCCGTGCCGTATGTATTTTTCGCATCACCCTCGGAAAAACAAGCCTGACCGAACAAGGCGGCGTGCTGGTCTCCTGCAATGCCGGTGACGGGAATAGAACAACCGAACAGTTCCACTTTGGTATGGGCGAAAACACCGATAGACGGCTTGACTTCCGGCAAAATCTCCCGAGGAATACAGAACAGATCCAACAGATCTTCGTCCCAGTCCATGGTATGAATATTGAACAGAAGGGTACGGGAAGCGTTGGTCACGTCGGTAGCGTGAACGCCGGTCAGTTGCCACAGCAGGTAACAATCCACCGTACCGAATAAGATTTCTCCCCGTTCTGCCCGCTGACGGACTCCGGGAATATTTTCAAAGATCCATTGGATTTTGGTGGCAGAGAAATAAGCGTCGGGTTTCAGCCCGGTCTTTTCGGTAATCATGGAAGAAACGGCGGGATCCGCTGCTAATTTTGCGGCGGCATCTGCGGTGCGGCGGCATTGCCGAACGATGGCGTTACAGACCGGCTCCCCGGTATTTTTATCCCAGAGAATGGTGGTTTCCCGCTGATTGGTAATTCCAATGGCGGCGATCTGAGAAGGGATAATTTCCGCATTCTGAATGGCTTGCTTTGCCGTTTCAAACTGGGTGCGCCAAATCTCCTTCGGATCGTGCTCTACCCAGCCGGGGGTAGGATAGATCTGAGGAAATTCCATTTGAGAGATCCCCTTCATGGAACCGTCGCAATCAAAAATAATGCTCCGTGAGGACGTGGTTCCCTGATCCAGGGCAAGAATATAACGCTTTTCGTTCATAACATTACCTCATTCATCTTTTTCTTTTATCATATCATATTTCGATTGTAATTGCAAGGGCTTTCTAAAAAATTCTCTGACAAATTCAGCAATTTTTATGGGAATACTTGACAAATGAGGAGAAATAATATATAATAAATTCCGAATATATTTTATGGAAAAACCACTCAAAGGAGAGTTCGAACATGGCTGAAAAAGGCGGAATTTCGGTACAGACCGAGCATATTTTTCCAATCATAAAGCGCTGGCTTTATTCCGATAAAGAAATTTTCCTTCGGGAAATCGTATCCAACGCCGCTGACGCGGAAACAAAACTAAAACATCTTGCAGCAGTGGGACAAGCCGCCGGCGTTGAAGGAGACTTCCGCATTGACGTTACGGTAGATAAAGAAGCAAAAACCATTACGGTAGAAGACAACGGCATCGGCATGACCGAAGAGGAAGTAAAACAGTACATCAATCAAATTGCTTTGTCGGGGGCATTGGATTTTATTCAGAAATACGAAACCGCTTCCTCCGACGGGATCATCGGTCATTTCGGGTTGGGATTTTATTCTTCCTTCATGGTAGCGGACACGGTGGAATTGGAAACGAAATCCTACACCGGAGCCCCCGCCGTTCATTGGGTCTGCAACGAAGACGGAGAATTTGAGATGTCCGAAAGCGGGAAAGAGACCCGGGGGACGAAGATTACGCTTCACGTAACCGAAGAAGAAAAAGAATTTTTGGAAGGGGAAAAATTAAAGGGAATCCTTACCAAATACTGCGGATTTTTGCCCTTCCCCGTATATTTTACCGATGCAAACGCCGAGGGGAAAGAGGGAGAAGAAGCGCCGGAGATAAAACCGGTCAACGACGTAGAACCCCTGTGGCAGAAAATGCCTAATGAATGCACCGACGAGGATTACGATCAATTCTATCATAAGGTGTTTTGGGATAATCAAGATCCTTTATTCCACATTCACATCAACGCGGATTATCCGCTGAATTTCAAAGGAATCCTCTATTTCCCCCGGCTCGGAAACGAATATCGGAGTCTGGAAGGCGAAGTAAAGTTATTCTACAACCGGGTCTTCGTTTCGGACAACATCAAGGAAGTTCTGCCCGATTATCTTTTGATGCTGAAGGGCGTTTTGGATTGTCCGGAACTGCCTCTGAACGTTTCCCGGTCCTATTTGCAGGACAGCGATTACGTGAAAAAGATCTCCGCCCACATCGTAAAGAAAGTTTGCGACAAACTGGCGGGGCTTCACAACACCGATCTTGAAAAATACCAGTCCTTCTGGGACGACATCAAAATTTTCGTAGAATACGGCTGTATCAAGGATAAAAAATTCTACGACCGCATGAAGGACATCGTATTGTTCAAAACGACGGATGGTAAATTCGTGACGCTGAACGAGTACAAAAAATCCGAAGGGGCGGTAGAAGGCAAAATTTATTACGCCACCGACCTGACCCAGCAATCGGTCTACGTGAAGTTATATAAGGACCAGGGAATTCCGGTTATCGTATTGGATCAGCTGATCGACAGTCAATTTATTAACGTTATCGAGCTGAACGAACAAAACACCGTATTCCAGCGGATCGACGCGGTAACCGACGAAATTTCCAAAGAAGGGAAAGAAGACAGCGAACCCTCTTCCCTTTCGGAACTCTTTGCAGAAGCTTCCGGAAAAAGTGATTTGAAAGTCAAAGAAACCGCTTTGAAAGACACTACCGTACCCGCCATTCTGAACATCACGGAGCAATCCCGCAGAATGAATGAAATGGCACAGATCTACGGAATGAAGGATTTCCATCTTCCCTTGGAAGAAATTCTTGTGTTAAACACGGAAAACCCCATCGTTCAAAAAATGAGAAACGACAGGGATTCCGACACTGCAAAGACGGTCGCAAAACAATTGTATTTGCTTGCGGTACTGAACCAACGGCAATTTACCGCCGAAGAACTGCAGTCTTTCTTAGAAGGAAGTTACGACATTTTAGGTAAAATTCAGTAAAGAATAAATTTTTACACAAAAGGATTGAATGGATATGAAACGGATTGGGATTCTTACCAGCGGCGGCGACAGTCAGGGCATGAACAACGCCATTCGCGCCGTCACAAGAACCGCGATTGCCAACGGAATGACCGTTATGGGCATTCGCAACGGTTATCAAGGGTTAATTGAAGGAGATATTGAGGAACTGCAGTTGCGTTCCGTTTCCAACATTCTGGACAGAGGCGGTACCTTCCTGCAAACGGCAAGATGCCTGGAATTTAAGGAAGAAGCCGGTGTTTTGAAAGCCGTAAAGACCTGCAAAGATTTCGGGATTGAAGGCCTTGTCGTCATCGGCGGCGACGGTTCTTTCCGGGGAGCGAAAGACATGTCGGAACACGGTATTCCCACCGTCGCGATGCCGGGAACTATTGACAACGACATCGCCTGCAGCGAATATACCATCGGCTTTGACACCGCAGTCAACGTTGCCATGGAAGCGGCAGATAAACTACGGGACACCTCCGCATCTCACCACCGCTGCTCGGTCATCGAAGTCATGGGCCGAAACGCGGGTTGGGTCGCCGTTGACGTAGGCATCTCCGCGGGTGCAACCTATACCTTAGTCCCCGAAGTTTCCTTCACAATGGAAGAAGTAATCTCCAAAATCAAACGGGGCGAAGCCGCCGGCAAAAAGAATTTCATGATCGTAGCATCGGAAGGCATTTTCATGAATTCCGAGAAAAACAGGAACTACAAATATCTGGCAGGACTGGGATTGACCAGTGCAAGCAAATTTGCAAGAGCATTGGAAGATCTAACCGGCGTGGAATGCCGTGCCACCATTCTCGGACATATTCAGAGAGGCGGTTCCCCCACTGCCCGCGACCGTTACATCGCCACCGAAATGGGCTGCCGTTGCGCAAACCTTCTGAAGGAAGGGAAATCCAACCGCGTCGTTGTCCTCAAGGAAAACAAAATTATTGACCTCGACATCGTGGAAGCGCTGAACATGACGAAAGAATTTGACGTAGAACGGTACAACCTGGCAAACGCCGTCGGAATCTAATTCAAAATTATCCAAAAAATGCCGTCACAATAATATTGCGACGGCATTTTTTATACTTTAAGAAAATGGTAAGAATCCGTCCATTGAATCTTAAAATATTTTGTAGTATAATGTCATTGTAGGAAACATTAAAAACATTCCGGAGGAATACATGGAATTCTTACGCAGGGTATTGGAAATTTTAGATGGAAAAATGACGACTCCCGCAGGATACGGCTGGTTTCATCTGTTTTTTTTCGCATTATCCATCGGAGCTGGAATTCTGCTTTGCATGAAGTACAAAAACCCGACGGAAAAGCAGATGCGGGCGGTACTTCTCATTATCTCCATAACGTCCATTATTTTGGAAATTTATAAGCAGATCAACTACACCTTTTCCCCTACGGAAACGGGAATTGAGGCGGACTATCAATGGTATGCTTTTCCGTGGCAATTCTGCTCCATGCCTATGTACGTTGGGTTGATTGCAGGATTGACGAAAGGGAAGGTGCACGATGCTTCATGTGCTTTTCTGGCAACCTATTCCACCTTTGCGGGACTGTGCGTTATGATCTATCCTGCCCAGGTTTTCATCAGCACCATCGGGATAAACTTGCAAACCATGATCTGCCACGGATCCATGCTGACCTTGGGAATCTTTCTTTTGGGAACGCAGTACGTAACGTCGAAACACCGCACCATACTCAAGGCTCTCCCTGTATTTTCTGTGGCTGTTCTGATTGCGATGGGAATGAACGAAGCGGCGCATTTGGCGGGGATCACCGAGGCGGAAACCTTTAATATGTTTTTCATCAGCCCTTACGAAGACCCCTCGCTGCCGGTATACTCCATCGTACAACAATACGTTGCTTACCCTTGGTGTTTGATTCTTTACATCGCGGCGTTCACGTTGGCAGCCTATTTGATTTTGCTGATTTCCATGGGAATATTTCACATTAAATACAAAATGCAAAGTGCAAAACGTAAAACTAAGTAAGAAACGGAATCCATAAAAATTGCTCCCGTCTCAACCCGAGGCAGGAGCAATTTTCTTTTTTACTTTTTCTTATCTGCTTCTTTCAGAAGAAATCCGGAAACGGGAATCGAGGAAGTCCGATATCCGTCGGGTTTGACGAAGGTCCCGGATCGGTAAGGTTCTGCAGAAATTACGGTATTTTTTGCTTTGACCGAGATCAACGTCACACCGTTGGCGTTTTTGGTCACCTTTTCGGGAATCAAGGAAGAATTGAGAAGCAGGTGGCGGTTGTTGGACGTGCGCAGATAAAATTCCGCTACTTCCCGGACGTGGTAAACGGCAACCAGAGGCGAGGCATCGGAATAGGCGTTGATGAGTTTTTTCCGGTTCTGCTTGGTTTCGTAGGCGTTCAGAGGAACCCGGACTCCCTTACCGTTGGCGAAGAAATAGACCAAATGCCCGGAATAATCCTGCGTAGCGAACATGGCGACGGGGACTTCATTTGCATCAAACCCCAGTTTTTGGGGCAAAAATTCACCTAATACGCTGGCTTTGGAATCGGGGAATTCCGAGGCTTTGCACTTATAAACCTGTTGTTGATCGGTAAAAATCAGCAATTCAGCCCCGTTTCCGGAATCAATGGAACAGAGCAATTCGTCCCCTTCCTTATATTTTTGTTCTCCGCCCATACGAAGGGAGAGGGGGGTGATCTTCTTGAAATATCCGGCTTTGGAAAGGAAGAAGGTAACGGCGTAATCGTCCACCTTTTCTTCCTCCACGATCTCTTCGATCTCATCGGGGTAAAGGAGTTGGGTTCTCCGGGGTTTTCCGTATTTTTTGGAAATCTCCTGCAACTGTTTGATCATCAGTTTATGGATTCGTTTCGGTTTGTTGAGAAGGTCTTCCAAATCTTCAATTTCTTCCGCCAAAGCGTCGGTCTCGGCGGTTTTGTTCAGGATATATTCCCGGTTCAAATTGCGCAATTTGATTTCCGCCACGTATTCTGCCTGAACTTGGTCGATGCCAAAGCCGATCATCAGGTTGGGGACAACGTCGCTTGCCTCTTCGGTCTGACGAATGATGCGAATGGCTTCGTCAATATCCAGAAGAATTTTCCGCAAGCCTTGAAGCAGGTGGAGATATTCTTTTTTCTTCCCGATATCGTAGAAAGTGGCACGGCGGATACATTCCACCCGGAAAGCGATCCATTCGGTAAGAATTTCCCGCACGCCCATGACTTTGGGAGAATATCCCACGAGAATGTTGAAATTGCAGGAGAAAGAAGATTCCAGCGGAGTCATCTTATACAATTTCTGCATCAGCGCATCGGGGTTCGTACCGCGTTTTAAGTCAATGGTGAGTTTCAGACCGTTGATATCGGTCTCGTCCCGCATATAGGAAATTTCTTTGATCTTACCCAGTTTGACCAATTCTTCGATCTTGTCCTGGCAAGCCTCGATGGTGGTATTATAGGGGATCTCGTAAATTTCAATGCAGTTGCTCTTTTTATCGTAGCGGTATTTGGAACGAAGACGGAAGGAACCGGAACCGGTCTCGTAAATATTCCGCAGAGCCTCAGCATCGTAGATCAGTTGAGCCCCGGAAGGAAAATCGGGAGCGGTGAGGGTCATGAGGATATCGTGATCTTTGTTTTTCAGAAGTTCAATGGTGGTATTGCAGATCTCGGTCAAATTAAAAGAACAGATGTTGGTCGCCATACCGACGGCAACCCCTTGATTGGGATTGACCAAAATATTGGGGAACGTGACCGGCAGCAAGGACGGCTCTTTCATCGTTCCGTCGTAATTATCCACCATATCCACCGTGTCGTGGTCGATTTCGCTGAATAATTCCGCGGCAAAGCCGTCCAGCTTCACTTCCGTATAACGGGGGGCGGCGTAGGCGGTATCCCGGGAAGTGTGTTTCCCGAAGTTTCCTTTCGATTCCACGAAGGGGTGAAGCAGGGCTTCATGTCCCCGGGTAAGACGCACCATCGTGTCATAAATGGCGGCGTCGCCGTGGGGATTGAGACGCATGGTCTGCCCCACCACGTTGGCAGACTTGGTCAAATGACCGTTGATCAGCCCCATTTTATACATTGTATAAAGTAATTTCCGATGGGCGGGCTTGAAACCGTCGATTTCCGGAATGGCACGGGAGACGATGACCGACATGGCGTAGGGCATATAGTTCAGTTCGAGGGTATCGGTAATTTTTTGTTCGTACTGCGGCATTGTTTCGTCCTCCCTTCCTTAAATATCCGCAAGTTCCAAGAATTGGGCACCACATTCGGCGATGTGCTGTTTTCTGCCTTCCAGGTCGTCGCCCAACAGCATATCGAAGACTCTGGACGTTTTTTCCGCTTCTTCAGGAAGAACCTGAATGAGACGGCGGGTTTCCGGATCCATGGTGGTAAGTTTCATCATTTCCGGTTCGTTTTCACCGAGACCCTTGGAGCGTTGAACGGTATATTTTCCGGTCAGTCCGGAGACGATCTCGTTCTTTTCCTTATCGGTATAGGCGAACCAGGTCTTGTCCTTTTGAGTGATCTCATAGAGGGGAGATTCGGCAATATAGACCTTCCCTTCCTCCAGGAGTTTGGGGGTCAGGCGGTAGATCATCGCCAAGACCAAGGTACGGATCTGGTACCCGTCCACGTCGGCATCGGTACAGATGATGATCTTGCCAAAACGGAGATTGTCGATATTAAAGGCAGATTCGTCGCTTCCCTTGACCTTGATATCCACACCGCATCCCAAGACCTTGATCAAGTCGGTGATGATGGGGGATTTGAGAATTTTATTGTATTCCACTTTCAGACAGTTCAATATCTTACCGCGGATGGGCATGACGGCTTGGAATTCCGCCTGACGGGCGAATTTGACCGAACCCAATGCGGAGTCCCCTTCTACGATATACAGTTCCCGGACGGCGGGGTCTTTGGAACGGCAATCAACGAATTTTTCCACCCGGTTGGTGATATCCATTTCCACCGTCAGTTTCTTTTTTAGATTCTGACGGGTTTTTTCGGCATTTTCACGGCTCCGCTTGTTGACCAGGATCTGTTCGGCGACCTTGTCCGCTTCCTGCTTATGTTCGATGAAATAAACTTCCAAAGAATGGCGCAAAAATTCATTCATCGCATCGTAAATGAACTTATTGTTGATCGCCTTTTTGGTCTGATTTTCGTAGGACGTAGAGGTAGAATAAGAGTTGGAGATCAGGACCAAACAGTCCTGAACGTCCTGGAAGGTGATCTTCGGTTCGTTTTTCGTGTATTTTCCAATCTTACGAATGTAATTATCAAAGGCGTAAACGAAGGCGGATCTCACCGCTTTATCGGGAGAACCTCCGTATTCCAAAAAACTGGAGTTGTGGTAATATTCCATGCGGTTGACCCGATTGGAGAACGCGCAGGCAATATTGAGACGGACTTTATATTCGGGAAGATCTTCCCGATCCCGTCCCTGGCGGTCGGCAGACCACATTTGAGGGGCGGCGATGGCGTCGTCGCCGATAAAGGAATTGATATAATCCTCAATTCCCTTTTCGTAGCAGTAGGTTTCTTCTTCAAATTTTCTGTCCACGGGGTTCTGCCACCGCAAAACCAAGGTCAATCCGGCGTTGCAGATGGCTTGCTGCTGCAATACTCCCTGAAAATAGGAACGGGGAATGTCAATTTCCGTAAAGACCTTCAGATCGGGCTTCCAACGAATGGTGGAACCGCGCTTATGTTTCATCGGGATTTTTTTCAGAACGTCGTCCTTGTTCTTTTCGACGGGGTGTCCTTCCTTGAACGCCAATTTATACTGATAGGTCCCGTCGTAAATTTCCGCTTCCATAAACTCCGAGGCGTACTGGGTGGCACAAAGCCCCAAGCCGTTCAAACCAAGGGAATATTCATAAAGATTGTTGGAATCGTCGCCGTATTTCCCCCCGGCGTACATTTCACAAAACAAAAGTTCCCAGTTATAGGCTTTTTCTTTCTGATTGTAGTCCACGGGAATTCCGTTCCCGAAGTCCTGAACCTCAATGGAACGGTCGGCGTAGCAGGTGACGATGATCTTGTCCCCTCTCCCCTCTTTGAATTCGTCGATGGAGTTGGACAGAATCTCAAAAAAGGAATGACAGCACCCTTCCAGCCCGTTGGAACCGAAAATAACCGAGGGGCGCAGACGGACGCGGTCTGCACCTTTCAGCGATTTGATACTTTCGTTATTGTATTCGTTTGCCACGAAATGACCCTCTCTTTATCAATCTTTTATTCCTTCGTCGTATATTATACCACAA
The DNA here is from genome assembly GCA_045588285.1 of Eubacteriales bacterium. Lineage (GTDB taxonomy): Bacteria > Bacillota > Clostridia > Oscillospirales > UBA644 > RGIG995. The sequence goes on along the minus strand of JAZNDV010000083.1, from coordinate 12,178 downwards.
TTTTCCGAGTTTTGCAAGTCTCCGTGACAAACCGTATCCCCAGCCTCGGTAATACGAACGGGAAGGATTTGTCCGGTGATGCAAATATCACTTCTCACCGATACGGGAAGAGCGTTGGCGGCAGAGCCGGTATAGAGTCCGTTTTTCCCCTGTTCAAAAAGAATGGGCAAGATACGTCCCACGTATTTTTCCCGGTTGCATTTCTCCAGCCGGTCGGAAAGCGACAGCATTTGACGGCACCGTTCTTTTTTTACCTCGGGAGAAACCGGGTCAGGCATATCCCAAGCGGCGGTTCCGCGACGGGGGGAAAAGGGGAAAACGTTAATTTTAGAAAAGCCGATTTTCTCGGCAAAAAGAAGTGTTTCGGCGAATTCTTCTTCCGTCTCCCCCGGAAATCCTACGATGATATCGGTGGTCAGGGAAAGATCGGGAAACGCCTTTCTTAACAGTTCCGCGCCCTTAGCGTATTCTTCGGCGGTGTAACGGCGGCGCATTCGTTTCAGAGTAGCGGTACACCCGCTCTGGAGCGAAAGATTAAAATGGGGGCAAAGATGCGTTAACCCTTTCAATCTCGACACTGTTTCGGGGGTGATCATGACCGGTTCCGTCGAGCCGAGACGGATTCGTTCCAAGCCGGGAATCACATCCAGTTTCTCCAACAAATCGCAAAGAGAGTACAGTCCGTGTTCTTTTCCGTAACTGTCCAAATGGATTCCGGTCAGAACGATTTCACGGTAGCCCTTTTTTACAAGATTTTCCACCTCGGAAACGGCGGCGCCGATCTCTTTGCTGCGAATGGGCCCCCGGGCGTAAGGAATAATACAATAAGCACAAAAATTACAGCAACCGTCCTGGATTTTGACGGTTGCGCGTACCCGTTCATCACTCACCAACGTCATCTCCTCAAAAGAGCGATGGGATAGAATGGGAGGAACCTCCCGAAGAGGATGGCGGCGGGCAAGGAATTCTTTCACCAAGGCAGGAAGGCGGGTCTTGTCCTTGTTCCCGAGAACGATATCTGCTTCCGGGAGAGAATCGGGATCAGTCTGGGCAAGACACCCCAACACGCAGACCACGGAATCCGGAGAGATCCGGCGTGCGCGGCGCATCATTTGCCGGCTTTTCCGGGCACTTTCTTCGGTAACGGCGCAGGAATGAATAATGCAAAGATCGCAAGGAGTTCCGAAGGGAACGAATTCCGAGGTTCCGTCGTCAAAGAGGTGGCGAAGAACCTGGCTTTCGTAATGGTTGACTTTGCAACCCAGAGTACAAAGAGAAATCTTCATAAAAACCGGCGGCTCCTAATCAAATGTACTGATATTAGACATTATACAATATTTTGAGATTTTTTACAAGGGAATTTACAAAATTTTCAAAAGCGTAAGACCGCCGGCGGATCGGGTCGGCGGTCTTGGGAAGACGGAGAATTTTTCAGCAGCAGCGGTCGTTGTTGCAACGGTCGCAGCAATCGTTGTCGTTAGACTTGTCAAAGCAGAGGAAATACAAGACGATTATTGCGATTACAATGATCCACCAAGAACTGGAATTATCGTTGTTTCCGCAGCAGTTGTTCTGATTACCAAAAAGCATATCGATCACCTCAATCCATTTTATGCGAATACGCGCAAAGGGTGAATAAGGCAGAAAAGAGCGGTTTTTTCACAAAAAAATTGCATTTCCGCCCTTGTAATGCTATGCTGATTATGATATAATATATATATTATTCAGTTTTTACACACGTGCACACGCGCACATACACGGAGGTGTTGACATGACGGGACGTGACCTGCCCGAAAAAGACCTTCCCATAAATAAAACGAAACACGGCGCACCGGAAAAAGCCCCCTCAGCGCTTCTACGGTTTTGGCGTTGGTTCTGCGGAAAAAATCCGGACGGAAGCCGGCAGAAGCCGGTGGTGCAATCCAAAAACCGCACCGTCTTTCGATATATTGCGGTTTCCCTTGCCTCTCTCGGGATTTTAGGGTTGGCGATTGCCGTTTATCAGATCCCGAAAATCACGGAAGAGGGAGGCGTGCGGATCCTGTGGCTGGAGGATCTTTTTGACGGAAACCGAACCGAAGAGGAACGGAACTACGATCATTCCGCAACCCACGAGACCGCCTTTGCCTATCGGATCAAAGAGGACGGAACGGTTGCGGTGTGCGGATACTTGGGAATCGACGTTGACGTGATCATTCCGAGAACCATCGACGGAAGGACTGTGACGAGCATTGACAACGGAGCCTTTGTGTCGGAAGATATCCGATCCGTAACCGTAGCTGAGACGGTAACGTCCGTCGGAAACAACGCATTTTCCAGATGCAGATATCTGAAAAAAGCGGTTTTATCCAAAAACCTGACAGAATTGGGGAAAAACGCCTTCCGCGGTTGTGAAGCACTGACCGAGATCCTTATTCCCGGGAGTGTCGCAGAAATCGGAGACAGTGCCTTTCGGCAATGTACCGGACTGCGGAAAGTGACCTTTTCGGAAGGACTGACGAAGATCGGTGCTTACGCCTTTGCTGAGACCGATATTACAGAGATCACACTTCCCGCAACCCTGAGAGAAACGGGAAAAGGCGCATTTCTTTCCTGCTCGGATCTGATGACTGTTAACATAGCAGAAGGAATTGAGACCATTGGCGAAGAGACCTTTTCCGGATGTAAATCTCTGACTTCGGTCGTTTTGCCGGATTCGTTAAAAACCTTGGGAAGCCGTGCCTTCGCCCGGTGTACGGGACTGACGGGATTCGCCGGAGGGAAAAACGTAAAAACGGTGGGGGAAGATTGTTTCGCAAACGCCGCCATGTCAAAGGGAAACAAAGTTCAAATCGTTTTGGGTGACGGGCTTTTGGTAAAATACTTCGGGGGCGAATCAGCCATAGAAGTCCGCGACGACGTTAAGATCATCTGCAACGGAGCCTTTGAAGGGAATCAAACGGTGACGATGGTACAGATCCCTTCCGGGATCACTTCCGTGGAAGACCGGGCGTTTCGCAATTGCACGAAACTTTCCTCCGTACTTCTACCCACCTCGGTGACCCACATCGGGAAGGAAGCCTTTGCTGGGTGCGTATCCCTTTCCGGGATCATCATTCCTTCGGGACTGAAGACCATGGGGGAAGGTGCTTTTGCCTCGTGCCGGTCTCTCAAAGGGATTTCCCTTCCTGCAACGTTGGAAGTGGTACCGGTCAACGCCTTTGCAAAATGCACGGACATGATCGATCTCGTACTGAAAGGACAGACCGAGATCGGTGCCGGAGCCTTCGCCAACTGCTCGAGGCTGGAATGGGTAAGTATTCCCGCTTCGGTAAAAGCCATCGGAGATCATGCTTTTTCCGGGTGCACGATACTGGACTCGATCACCTTAAGGTCCGGGCTTCTTTCCATCGGGAACGGAGCATTTTCCGCAACGGACATTCGAACCATTACACTCCCCGCCACCTTAACCGAATTGGGAGAGAATCTGTTTGAGGATTGTTCCAGGCTCTACGCCGTATCCACGACCAGAGGAACTTACGCCGATGCTTGGGCAGAGGAACGAGGATATTGACGATAAAAAAACAAGAGGAGATAACATACACATGAATCTGATCTATAACGACGCTTTACTTTGTGACTTTTACGAATTCACCATGGGCAACGGATACTTGAAACAAGGAAAAAAAGATACCGTAAGTTGTTTTGACCTGTATTTCCGCAAGGTTCCCGATAACGGGGGCTTTGCCATTGCGGCGGGTCTGCAATCGGTGATCGAATATATTAAGGGACTTCATTTTGCACCGGAAGATATTGAATATCTTCGGTCGAAGGGGTTGTTCTGCGAGGAATTTCTGGACTATCTGGCAAATTTCAAATTTGAATGTGACGTCCGTGCCATACCGGAAGGAACGCCCATCTTCCCCAACGAACCCATCGTGACGGTAAAAGGTCCTGCCATTCAGGCGCAATTGCTGGAAACCATGCTTCTGATCGCGATCAATCATCAATCTTTGATCGCAACCAAAGCCCACCGCATCGTAAAGGCAGCGAAGGGCCGTCCCGTCTTTGAATTCGGCTCTCGGCGGGCACAAGGAAACAACGCCGCCATTTTAGGGGCGCGGGCAGCGTACATTGCCGGCTGTGCGGGAACCGCCTGTGCCGTCTGCGAACAACTTTTCGGGATTCCTGCCGTGGGAACGATGGCTCATTCCTGGATCCAGATGTTTGACAGCGAATACGAGGCGTTCGAAGCCTATGCGAAATTATACCCCAATGCCTGCACCCTGTTGGTAGATACGTACAACGTTCTGAAATCGGGAATTCCCAACGCCATTAAAGTTCACAAAGAAGTTTTGGAACCTATGGGGGCTCGTCTGAAGGGGATCCGCATCGATTCCGGGGACGTGGCGTATCTGACGAAGAAGACCCGGAAAATGCTGGACGAGGCAGGATTGGAAGATTGCAAGATCTTCGTTTCCAACTCTTTGGACGAATATATCATTCGTGACATTCTTTCCCAAGGGGCGAAGATCGACAATTTCGGCGTGGGCGAACGGTTGATTACCTCCAAGAGCGAACCGGTCTTCGGCGGGGTCTACAAAGTGGTCGCCGTAGAAGAAAACGGAGAAATGATCCCCAAGATCAAATGCTCGGAGAACGTGGAAAAGATCACCAACCCCTGCGAAAAAGAGATTTGGCGGCTCTACTCCAACACCACGGGACAAATGCTGGCGGATCTCATCGCCGTCCGGGGAGAAGAATTCGACTTTACCAAACCCATTGAACTGTTCCACCCGGATTTCCCCTGGAAGCGGAAAACCTTTGAGAATTACACGGCGAAAAAGCTTTTGGTTCCGGTTTTTGAAAAAGGCGAATTGGTCTACGACCTGCCTTCGGCGCAGGAAATCCGGGACTATTGCGCAGAACAGACCGGTCATCTGTGGGAAGAAGTGGTACGGTTTGAAAATCCGGAACATTACTACGTGGACCTGTCCCAGAAACTTTGGGACACCAAGCGGGCACTTCTGATGAAAGCAAACGTAATACAGGGGAATATCAATGACTGATGAAAAGTGGATCGTCCGAACGCAGGACGAAGACACCGTTGTACGAATACAAAAAGAACATTCTCTGCCCGAAACAGTCGCCCGGTTATTGTGGAACCGGGGATTGACCGAGCCGGAACAGATTCAGAAGTTTCTCAAAAACGATCTGGCAGAAAACCTTCACGATCCCTTTTTGCTCGCAGATATGGACAAAGCGGTAGCGCGGGTAGAGAAAGCCATTAAAAACCGTGAAAAGATCACAGTATACGGAGACTACGACGTAGACGGAATCACGTCGACGGTCATTTTATATCAATATTTATCAGAACGCACCGAAAATCTGGATTATTACATACCGTCCCGCATTGACGAAGGATACGGTCTGAACGGGGCGGCAATGGAAGCCATTCGGGCAAAGGGAACGACCCTGTTGATCACCGTGGACACGGGAACGACAGCGGTGGAAGAGATCGCCCACGCAAAAGAGATCGGGCTTGACGTTGTGGTCACCGACCATCACGAATGCATGGAAATCCTGCCCGATTGTCCCGTAGTCAACCCAAAACGGAAAGATTCGGTCTATCCCTTTCCGGAACTGGCGGGGGTCGGTGTCGTTTTCAAATTCATCAGCGCCTGCATGAGAGATTCCATGGAAGCATTCCGCCGATTTGGGGGGATCACCGCCATCGGAACTATTGCGGATATCATGCCGATTTTAGACGAAAACCGATGTATCGTGCGATATGGATTGCAAAATCTGGAACGCAACTGTCCCCCGGGGATCGAGGCGTTGCTGCGGTTAAGCGGAAGCACCGACGGAACCATAGACACCAACGTTATCGCCTATCAGATCGCTCCCCGAATGAATGCAGCGGGGCGCATCAGCGATTGTAAGGTTTCGGTACAGCTTCTGTTGGAAACCGATCCGGAAAAAGCAGAAGAATTGGCAAAAAGTCTATGTGCCTGTAACGTGGAGCGAAAAGAGAAGGAACAGCAAGTAGTACGGGATATCGACTTGATCCTTGCCGGGCATGAACCAAAAGATAAAATCATGGTCTACGCCTCCGACCGCTGGCACAACGGCGTCATCGGGATCGCCGCCTCCCGGCTGACGGAACGGTACGCCCGCCCCTGTATTTTGATCTGCTTCGACGGCGAAGGAGCAAAGGGATCGGCACGAAGCGTCCGAGGGGTAAACTTATTTGAACTGGTGGGACGGTCTTCCCGGTACTTGGAAAACTTCGGAGGCCATGAAATGGCGGTAGGGCTGACACTGAAACGGGAAAACTACGAACAATTCGTCCGGGACGTGACCGAAACCGCAGACCGGGACATTCCCGACGACTCACTGATCCCCACCTGTGAAGCAGAATTTGAAGTAGACGAAAACGCATTCTCCGTTGATTTCGTTCGTTCTCTTTCGGTATTGGAACCGTTTGGCAACGGAAACCCCTACCCTTCCGTGGTGGCAACGAGGTTGAAAATCCGTGCCATAACCGGAGTGGGAGGCGGAAAACACACCCGGCTGACGTTAGAAAAGAACGGAACGGAATTTCCCGCCATGTGGTTCGGAAGATCTCCGGAAGAAGTGGAATATTGCGAAGGGGATTCCGTGGATATCTGCTGCACCATCACAGAAAAAACCTTTCGGCAAAAGCCGATGCTCAACGTGACGATCCGCAGTATCCGTTTTTCCGAAGATCAGGACGATCCCATCTATCGGAATCATTATAAAGCCTATCGGGAACAGGGCGTTGCACTTCCGGAAGATTGCAAAATCAACCGAGGTGCCATGGTTGCCCTGTACCGCTATTTGAAGGCGACGGCGTTGAACAGCGGGAAAGACAGCACGGTCTTACGCCGACCGGAAACCATTATCCGGGCGGTCAACAACCGGGACAGAGAGGTCTTCAACTACTGCCGGCTGAGACTCTGCCTGGATACCATGCAGGAACTGGGATTGATTCGATATTCCGAAGATAAGACCTTGACTGTGACCTTGTTCCACACCGATAAAAAAGTAGATCTCTGCAAAGCCCACGATTGGGACAAAATTTCTTCCGCAGAAAAAGGATAAGCCTATGTACGACGATCTCATATTGGAATTTTTGAAAGTTCCGGGCGAAAGTGAAGTGCGATACAATCTTGACCGCATTCGTGATGCGGCGGTCTTTGCTGCCGATTCCCATCACGGACAACTTCGAAAATCGGGAGAACCCTATATTATCCACCCGTTGGAGGTGGCAAAGATCCTGATCTCCTACGGCATGGACGAATCCTGCATTATTGCAAGCCTCCTCCACGACGTGATCGAAGATACCCCAGTAACGAAAGCGGAACTGGCACAGCGGTTTTCTCAGGAAATTGCGGACTTGGTCGACGGCGTTACGAAACTGGGACGGATCAATTATACCTCCCAAGAAGAACAGCAAGTGGAAAATTTGCGCAAAATGCTGCTGGCGATGGCAAAAGACATTCGGGTCATCATGATCAAACTGGCAGACCGGCTGCACAATATGCGCACGCTGGAATATCAGACCGAAGACAAAAAGCGCAGTAAAGCCATGGAAACACTGGAAGTTTACGCCCCTCTTGCCCACCGTTTGGGAATCCAGAACCTGAAAAGCGAATTGGAAGACATTGCGCTGAAATATATTGACCCCATCGGATACGATGAGATCGTAAACGACTTGGAAGTTTTCCACGAAAACAACGAACGGTTTATCCGTATCAAGCAAATGATTACCGACGCGTTGGAAAAAGAGGGAATCCAAGCGACCATTGAAAGCCGGATCAAGCATATTTACAGCATCTATCGGAAGATGTTCAAGCAAAACAAAGATTTCGACGAGATCTACGACCTTTACGCATTTCGGATCATCGTAGACAAAACGACGGAATGTTACAACGTTTTGGGATTGATGCACGATCAATTCTCCGCCATTCCGGGGCGGTTAAAAGACTATATCGCTACCCCGAAGCCAAATATGTATCAATCGCTGCATACGACGGTTTCCTTTGAGGGTTATCTGTTTGAAATTCAGATCCGAACCCAGGAAATGCATAAAATTGCAGAATTGGGGATTGCGGCGCACTGGAAATACAAGACCGGACGGATCGGAAAAGACCCCTTGGACGAGCAGTTGGCGTGGGTGCGCAAATTGCTGGAAGTTCAAAGTGACGTCAGCGATGCGGACGATTTTCTGAAGACCTTCAAAATCGACCTGTTCGCCGATCAAGTGTTCGTTTCCACACCCAAAGGAGATATCATCACCCTGCACGCAGATTCTACCGTCATAGACTTTGCCTACGCCATTCATACCCAAGTCGGAAACAAGATGATCGGGGCAAAGATCAACGGACGAATCGTGGAATTAACCTCAAAAATGCAAAACGGCGACGTGGTAGAGATCCTCACGTCGGACGCTTCCTCGGGTCCTTCGAGAGACTGGCTTAATCTGGTAAAGACCAACGAGGCGAAGGCAAAAATCCGTCAATGGTTCAAGAAAGAAAAGCGGGAAGAAAACATTCTCCAGGGGCGGTCGGACCTGGAGCGGGAAATGAAGCGCAGTTTGATCAACGTTGCAAACGTGGACGAAAAAGAATTGTTTGCGCCCATTCTTGCCCGATACGGGCTGGAAACCCAGGACGATCTGTACGCCGCCATTGGATACGGCGGGGTTTCGATCTCCAAAATTCTTCCGAAATTAAAGGTCGATTACAGTAAAATAATCCGCAAACAGGCGGAACAGCAACCCATTCAGCCGATGATCCCCATACGGAAAAAACCCGTGGGCGGCGTTGTGGTGGACGATATCGACAACTGTCTGGTGCGCCTTGCCGGCTGTTGCGTCCCCGTTCCGGGAGACGAGATCATCGGATTTATCACCCGTGGAAACGGCGTTACGGTCCATCAGATCAACTGCCCTCATCTGAAAGGAATTGATCCGGGACGGTTAGTGAAAGTCCATTGGGAAGATGCGGAGAACGAATATTTCAACACCACGCTGACCATCGACGCGCTGAACCGCATTGATCTGATGGCTGATATTTCTTCGGCGCTGGCACAGATGCACATTATGACCCGGGGGCTTTCCATGCAGCAAATTGCACACGGAGACGTGCGGATGGTATTGAATATTGAAGTTCACAGTTTGTCACATCTGGAGATCGTAGCAAAACGGCTCCGGAAAATAAAAGACGTGCTGAAAGTAGAAAGAGCATAAGTATGAAAGCAGTGATTCAACGGGTAAAAAGGGCGCGCTTGACTGCGGACGGCGTACCTTTTTCCGAAATCGGAGCAGGGCTGTTGATCTTTTTGGGCGTTTGCCCGGAAGATACGGAAAAAGAAGTGGATTTTTTGGTGCGAAAATGCGCAAATCTACGTATTTTTGAAGACGGAAACGGAAAGATGAACCTCTCCCCCGCCGATACAAAAGGAGAAATTTTAGCGGTATCTCAGTTCACCTTATTGGGCTCTTGTGCCGAAGGAAACCGTCCTTATTTCGGGGCGGCGGCTCGCCCTGAAATTGCAAAACCTTTATACGAACGGTTTTGCCGGGAGATTGCAAAGCATTTACCCACACAAACCGGAGTATTCGGTGCAGATATGAAGATCGAAACGGTCTGCGACGGACCTGTAACGATTTTAATGGACACGAAGGAGATCATGAAATGACCATACGCAGAATCCTTGTGGGGAACTTGATCACCAACTGCTATCTTTTGACGTTTTCCGATCGGGTAGCGGTGGTCGATCCGGGGGATTCTCCCGAAAAGATCTTGAAATTCTGCGGAGAATTGCCGATCACGGACATTCTGCTGACCCACGGGCATCTGGATCACACGGCGGCAATGGGAGATCTGTGCGATCGGTTTTCCCCCCGGGTCTGGATTCATAAAAACGATGAAGAATATCTCAACGACGACCGTCTTCGGGCACCGGCGTCTTTCCCGGAGCCCTTTTGGAGATACGATTACGCCGCTACGAATTTCGTAGAAGACGGAGACGTGATTTTTTTGGGAGACGGGGACGAAGCCGTTGCGATGCAGGTGATACATACGCCGGGACATACTCCCGGTTCGGTATGCTTTTATCGGAAAGAGCAGGACCTTCTGTTTTCCGGGGATACGCTGTTCAAAGAAGCCCGGGGGCGGACGGATTTTCCCAAAGGGAACCGAAACGATCTGGAGCAGTCGCTGAAAAAACTTTCCCATCTGCCCGAAAACACCGCCGTCTATCCCGGCCACGGATTTTCCACGACCATCGGGAACGAGGGCTGGATTGCAGGAGATTTGATTTGAAACTGATTCTGAACGGAACGGACGATTCCTTTGACGTCGTCGCCCTTTCCAATTTATTCTTACCGAGAGACGGTTTTACGGAAAAAAAGGGGAAACTTCTGACGGACACCCGAAAGGAAAATCGTTTTGAAGCAGTATTTGAATGGAACGGCGTTTGTTTCCGTTCTTCCCATGCCGTAGACCCCGCAATACACGACGGAGAACGGTGCGCCATCAAGAGAGCGGCGTACAACGTTTTTTCCGAGGCTACGGGAATCGTATCCCCTTGGGGAATTCTCTCCGGGGTGCGCCCGATCCGTTTTTATGAAACGCTGAAAGGGATCTACGGAGACGATACGGAAAAAGTCATGCAGGAAAGTTATCTCGTAACCCCTGAAAAAATTGACCTGTGCAAAAGAACCATTCAGCGGCAGACCGATGCACGGCAAAAAAACCGGACGGGGGATGCGGGAATGTATCTTTCGATTCCTTTTTGTCCCAGCCGTTGTAAATATTGTTCCTTCGTGTCTCAGGTGACCCAGGACGAAAACAAGCTGATTCCCGAATATCTGGAAGTTTTGAAAGAAGAAATCGCCGCCAAAAGCGCCTTAGCAAAGAAAAAGGGGCACCGAATCACCACCCTTTATATCGGCGGAGGCACCCCCACTACCTTATCCGCGGAACAGATGGCAGGATTGATGAAAGCGGTTGCAGCGCACGTTGATATTTCCGGATTATTGGAATATACTGTAGAAGCCGGACGTCCGGACACCATCACTGAAGAAAAACTAAAGGTGATCGAAGGCGAAGGAGCGACTCGAATCAGCGTAAATCCTCAAACGTTGAGCAATTCCATTTTACAGCAGGTAGGCCGGCGCCACACGGCGGAAGAGTTTTACCGCGCCTACGAAATGGCACGGAAGACCAGTCTTTCGGTAAACGTGGATCTGATTGCAGGATTGCCGGGAGACACACCGGAACAGTTCGAGCAAACCATGGGCAGGATCACCGCATTAGATCCTCACAATATCACGGTGCATACTTTATATCTGAAGCGGGCGGCGGATTTTGCGGAAGAAGATCCGAAGGAATTTACGAAAAACGCAAACAACGCCGTAAAAATGGTGGAAATCTCCCAAAAATATTGCAAGGAGCACGGATATTTCCCCTATTATCTCTATCGGCAGAAAAACACCGTGGGAAACCTGGAAAACGTGGGATACGCAAAGCCGGGGTACGAAAGTCCCTACAATATTTACATGATGGACGATCTGCAACCCATTTACGGTATCGGAGCAAATGCCACGACGAAGGTGATCGAAAACGGAACGGTGTCCCGGATCTGCAATACGAAATTTGCCTACAACTACTTGAAAGAAAAATGGAAATGATTCTTAAAAAAACAAAGAAGAAAGGGGAATATTTTCCAACGGGGAAACCAATGGAAAATGAGTTCACAAAAAATTAACAGGAACTTGACCGTGTTTTGCCATTGCAGGACTTGACAGAAAGGGTTTTTTCGTGTATAATATTAAAGGATTTTGAGAAATCAAGTCTTTCAGCGTATACGATGGAGGGAGGGAATAAATAATGTCTGAAATCAAAATCAAAGAAAACGAATCGTTGGATAATGCACTCCGTCGTTTCAAAAGACAGTGTGCGAAAGCCGGGACTTTGGCTGAGCTGAGAAAACGCGAACACTACGAAAAGCCTTCCGTCAAGCGCAAGAAGAAGTCCGAAGCAGCAAGAAAGCGCAAGTACAAATAACGATCCGAACGTGCATGATTCTCGTCATGCACGTTTTTCATAGGAGGATTTATGAGTTTTTACACGCCCACCGTCCGCTTACGTCGATATACGCAAGTGAC
>JAZNDV010000082.1:0-6953 GCA_045588285.1 Eubacteriales bacterium | reverse complement strand
ATCAGACCGTCCGACCCAGAAGATTTCTGGTTCGTGTTCCGTAATTTTTACGAGTTTACTTCTCATTTGCTTTTTCCGATTTTCCAAGCTTTTCAGCCTGTTATTTCGAAATCAACAGGGTACAAAATTCACTGTTTAATTTTCAAGGTTCATCACACCGAAAAACATGCCGTTTTTTGAGGTGCTCGAATATTATACCACACTTTTTTCCATTTGTCAATAGTTTTTTGAAAAAAATTTTTCAGACGGAAAAACAGTAAAAACCGTTGATATTATCATGTTTTTTTGCTTCAAAGTCGATTTTTGCGATACTTTTTGTAAAAAATGTTTCTTTTTTTTATTTTATTTTGGATAACCATAGGCAAAACTACCAAAAACCACGAGAAAATTGCCGAAAACAGACCGGTTTTTGGGGCAAAACGGAAGCGCTGTGCAAAAAAATTGTGGGATTTTGCAAAACCACTTGCAAAAATCGGAGGAATAAGGTATAATAAAAGCCGAAAGAAACGCATCATATGATAGTTAAACACATAGAAAATGACCGGAGATGAACGAAATGAAATTCAAATGGAAAACTTGGCTTGCCGTACTGGGGAGTATCTTCCTATTATATTTATGCATGGAATACTGGCCGTTGGCTGCGAACTTTCTGGGAAGGGCCGTCGAAGCTGCGGTTCCTTTATTGGTGGGTTGTTCCATGGCGTACGTTATCAACATACTGATGACTTTCTACGAAAGGCACTATTTCCCAAAATCAAAAAAGGCGATCATGAAAAAAACCCGCCGTCCGGTCTGTCTGACGGCGGCGATACTGACGGTATTCGCAATCATAGCCTTAGTAGTGGGATTGATCGTCCCCCAACTGATCTCCTGCGTAAAACTATTGGTAGCAGAAATCCCCGATGCTGTTATGTCAGTCGTTCATTGGCTGCAGGATAAGGGACTTCTTTCCGGAGAATTGGAACGAACCCTTTCGGAAATCAACTGGCAAGACGTATGGAACAAGATCGGCGGGTGGCTGACCTCCGGAATCGGCAGCGTGGTGGACATCGTAGTACAAACCGTATCGTCAGCAATTTCGGGAGTTATAACCGTATTTTTAGGATTGGTCTTTGCGTTGTATTTATTGGTTTCCAAGGAAGCTTTGGGACGGCAGTGCAATAAAGTGATAAACCGCTTTCTTCCCTGCCCCATTACCGAAAAGATCAGGAACACCCTTTCCGTGTTGAACGATTGCTTTCACAAATATATCGTGGGGCAATGTACCGAGGCTGTGGTTTTAGGAATTTTGTGTTTTCTCGGAATGTTAATTCTTCGATTGCCTTACGCGGCCATGGTCAGCGCGTTGATTGCCTTTACGGCGTTGATTCCCGTCGCCGGTGCCTATATCGGTGCGGCAATAGGAGCTTTCATGATTTTGACCGAATCTCCGGTGAAAGCATTGATCTTTTTGATCTTCCTTATTGTATTGCAACAAGTGGAAGGAAACCTCATCTATCCAAAGGTAGTAGGTTCTTCTTTGGAATTGCCTGCCCTCTGGGTCTTGGCGGCGGTCACCGTGGGCGGCGGTATTTTGGGAATTCCCGGGATGCTGCTGGGCGTTCCCTTAACCGCGGCAGTCTACCGCATGGGAAGAGAAGCAGTCAATACACCGAAACGGACAACCGAAAAAGAGACGAAAAAAATCTAAAAACCTACGAATCCATGCCCTCGGAGATTTGGACTGAAATACGGAGCTTCCCATACAAAAACAGACGTTTTTGCGTTCCCGGGGTGCCGTCGGGGGCGCAGGGGAAGACGGCAAGATCCGCATTTCGCAACCATTGAACCGGCGTCATTTTCCGATAAATCTCCTGTTGTTCTTCGGTGAGATAATTCAACACTTCACCGCTTTTTAAGAGAGTTAAAAGCTCCGTCCGGTCAGGAATTACCGATTGCCAAGAAGCGGGAGCGTGGCAACGGTCAAGGGTGAAAAGGTCGTAACAAAGAAGGGCGTTTGCGGTAGTTTTCGTCTCTCCTTCCAAGACAAGGTTCAGATATTCCGCCATATGTTCAAAAACTCGAGGCAAAGCATGGGAAAGATAGAATTCCCCGTTGGCTTCCAAAACTTCCGAAAGTCCCCGGAAGAAGGCAAACATTCCTTGGGGGAACGCATCAATCAGATAAGACAGAAGGTGAATGCAAAGCCCGGAATTCCAATAACGGTCCAGCAGTTTCTCTACACCCTTCAGAACCTGAAGATCTTCCGGGGTCAACCATTGATTTTTCAAAATCTCGTAAGGGGGATATTCGGAATATTCCGCACCGTCGTCCCGGTGTTGCAACGCCGTTCCTTTCAGACGCTTCAAAAAGCCCAGCTGCAAACAATGGGAACGAAGAGAAAAAACCGTATTAAAGGACCGTTCAAAGGACGCAATATCTTCGTAGGGCAGGCCGGCGATCAGATCCGTATGGACGTGGCACGGTCCCTGAGAGAGGCGGGCAACGGTCTGATATAATTTCCCCGGATCGGTGCGACGGGTAATCGCGGCAAGGGTGTCCGGATTGGTGGACTGAATCCCTGCTTCCAATAAGATCATACCGGGACGGAAAGATTCCAACAACCTTAGTTCCTCTTCTCCCAAAAGCCACGCGGCAATCTCAAAATGGAAGGACGTGACCCCATTATCGTGATCTTTCAGATATTGCCAAATGGCTTTTGCGCGGGCACGATCAAAATTGAACGTCCGGTCAACGAATTTCACCAATCTGACCTTCCCGTCCAAAAACCGCTGAAGATCTTCAAAGACTTGAGGCAACGAACGCACCCGGACTCTTCCCTGCACCGAAGACAGGCAATAAATGCAGGTATAGGGACAGCCACGGCAGGATTCGTAATACAAAATCCGATTACGTAACGTTTCCAATTCTCCCTCGGCATAGGGGAACGGAAGCGTGTCCAGATTACAGATTGGGGAACGGTCGGGGAATTCCGTATACCGTCCGCCGCGCAGAAAAGAAACACCGTCACAAGCCAAAGAATAGAAGGCATCTTTCGGATCTTTCGAATGGGAAAGCTGACGCATCAATTCTCGAAAAGTTTCTTCGCCCTCCCCGCGCATAATACCGTCCACGCCGGGATTCTCCCGTAAAAACGCTTCGCAATCATAAGAAACTTCCGGTCCTCCGCATAAAATTAAGGCATCGGGGCGTACTGCCCGAAGATCGGAAATGATCTGCCGAGTCAAAGAAACGTTAAAAATATAGACGGAAAAAGCGTATATTTTTGCAGGGACAGATAAAATTTGCCGTAATATCTCGTCTTTGGGCTGGTTGACGGTACATTCCAATAGTTGCGTTTTCTCCCCGGCGGCCTGGCGTAAAGACCGCAGCGCCAAAGACGTATGAGTAAATTTGCTGTTCAAAGTCACGAGCAACGGATTCATCATATTCACCTCTCGATTCTATATTACAACAGGAATGGAACGTTCCTGTGTCAAAACCTGGAAAAAATCTCTGCTTTTTCAAGTTTTTTACTTTCCGCCTTGACTTTTTGATCAAAATATGATAACATAGAAGCATAAACCTCACAACAAATGCAATTCCGAAAGAGGATGAATGAAATGAAATTATTAAAATTAAAGAAACAAATCCTTCCCCTTTTGCTTTTGGTCGTAGCCTTTTCGTTGACCGGTTGCAACAATGCAAAGAAAATCGAAAAAGCGTTTGTGATTTCGGAGTCGGAATTTACCGTTATGGCAGGACAGTCGAAACAACTGACGCTGAACAATCCGGAAAACACCAACGTAGGAGAATACACCCTGGCATGGATGACGGAAAACTCTTCCGTCGCCACCGTAAAAGACGACGGCACCGTCACGGGAGTTGCCCCCGGAACGACGAAGATCACCGTGGCAGTCCGAACGGCAAAGGAAGATGTCTATTTCAGCAGTAACGTTACCGTTACGGAAAACACCACGCCGCTATCTTCTATCGCATTTCGGTCCACCGTATACGCTCTGAGTGCAGGGCAGGCGATCGATCTGAATAAAGAAATCGTTTATTCTCCGGAAAACGCTGTAAAAACAACTTTAACCTGGACTTCCTCGAACCCGGATATCGCCTCCGTTTCCGGTGGAATCATATCTCCGGTATCTCAGGGGATTTCCACCGTCACCGTTACGACGGAAGACGGAAACATTTCCGCGTCCTGCACGGTGCGGGTATCGGAAATCGACGTTCCTGCCACCGGAATTTCCTTTGAGAACGAATCTTATAACATAACCGTGGGAGAAACGTTGCAACTGATTCCCAACGTTGCACCGAAAAACGCCACGGGGTATTCCATCGTCTGGACTTCCTCCGATCCCCAAATCGCAATCACCACCGGTGGATACGTGAAAGGGGAAACGGAAGGGGAAGTAACCATAACGGCAACATTAAATACGAAAGAAAGCAGTCTGTCTGCAACATGTACCGTCATCGTAGGACCTGCGGAAGAAGTTTTCGTTCCCGCAACGGAACTGCAGTTAACCCCCACCGGCATTACCATCGGGGAATCGGATGAAGGCCCCTTCAAATTTAGCTATACCATCGTTCCCGCCAACTGCACCGAGACCCCGGTTTGGTCCACCAGCCGTCCGGATCTGTTATCTATCAACGAAACGACCGGAGAATTCACGCTGATCAAAGCACCCAAAGACATTCTCGTTTCGGTGTTAGTCACTTGCACCGTGGGGGATCTTTCCAAAGATGCCGTGGTCAATATCAGTCCCCGAAAGCCGGTTCTGGAAATCGCAATCAACGAAGATTCCACTTTGTATGACGTTGCTCCCCACAACACCATAGAATTGGTAGCACGATATATCGACTCAGAAGAATTGCCGGAAGTGATCTGGTCTTCCTCCGATCCGTCGATAGCAACCGTCGAAACAGACGGGAAGGTCACCGGACGGAAAGCCGGAACCTGCACCATCACCGCAACCAGCAAAATCGACCCCTCGGTCTCGGCAACCTACACGGTCAACGTACAAAAAGCACCGTACCTCTCCCTTAAGGTGGGACAAACAGTTTCCATTGATCCTGACTTGATCCCCTCCGATCCCGTCAACTGGAACAGTTTTGCAACCCTCGTAGAATTGAACCAGGAAGCGAAAACCATCAAAGGATTGAAGGAATGTATCGAAAAACCCACGATGATCTCCTGTTATTCTCAATCCACCGGAGATTTTTATCCCATCGAAGTCTACGTCTTCCCTGCAGAATAAGTTCGGAAGAATTGCTTCCCGGCTGAAAATATCAGCCGGGAAGTTTTTTGTTAAAAGCCCTTGCTTTTCCCGAAGAAATATGTTATAATATTAGAATAGACATTATATACTTACAGGAGCATCAGAATATGCTGATCAACAAACTGAACGACGACCTGCGCACCGCTGCGGAAGAATTGGGATATCCCGCGGAAAAGATTACTGTGACCTATTCCGACCGTCCCGATCTGTGCCACTATCAATGCAACGCCGCCTTTGCTTTAGCGAAGGAATTGCGAAACGCGCCCATTAAGATCGCCCAGGCATTGGCGGACAAGTTCGCAGAAAAATACGATTATGCAAAGGCGGAAGTCGCCGCCCCCGGATTTTTGAATTTCACCGTCACCGACGAAGAATTTTCCGCCCTGCTGAAGGGACTTCTTCAAGACCCCCGCTGCGGTGTAGAGAAAACCGCTGACCCGAAAAAGATCGTCATTGACTATGGCGGACCGAATATTGCAAAACCGCTTCACGTAGGGCATTTGCGCAGCGCCGTCATCGGCGAAGCACTGAAACGGCTTTCCGTTTTTTTGGGACACGAGGTGGTGGGAGACGTTCACCTGGGAGACTGGGGCACCCAAATGGGGCTCGTCATCGCCGGACTGGAAGAACGGTACGACCTATCCTTCTATTTCGGCGGAGCCGGTGCAAAGCCGGAGATCACCCTTGCAGACTTAAACGAAGTCTATCCTTTGGCATCCGCCCGTTCCAAGGAAGATGAAGAATTTCGGTCAAAAGCCCAAGACATCACCTTCCGCTTACAAAAACACGAAGAAGGATATTATACCCTATGGCAGGATATCTGTGCCATTTCCATTGCGGATATCAAAAGGGACTACGCCGCCTTGAACGTGGAGTTTGACCTGTGGAACGGCGAAAGTACCTGCGACCGATACGTAGATCCTATGATAGATTCCTTCGTTGAACGGGGCTTTGCCTACGAAAGTGAGGGAGCGTTGGTTATGGACGTGGCGGAAGAAACCGACGAAAAACCCATGCCGCCCATCATTCTGCGGAAATCCAACGGAGCTCAGATCTATGCGTCCACCGACCTTGCCACCATCAAAGAACGCATGGAGACCATCAACCCTGATGAAATCTGGTACGTGGTGGACGCCCGTCAGGGGCTTCACTTTGAACAGGTCTTCCGTTGCGCCCGGAAAACCGGATTGGTCAAAGAAGACACCGTGTTGATCCACGTTCCGTTCGGAACCGTCAACGGCACCGACGGAAAACCCTTCAAAACGAGAGAAGGGGGAACGATGAAATTAAAAGACCTCATCGCCCTGATCTCCGAAGCTGCCGGCAAACAACTGTCGGAAGGGGCGTTGGAGCAAGACAACGACGCACCCCGAAAGGTGGGCTGCGCCGCGTTGAAATACGGAGATCTGGTCTGCAACCGCACGAAAAACTATATTTTCGATATTGATAAATTCGTCCAGTTTGACGGGAAGACCGGTTCCTATCTGTTGTATTCTTTGGTTCGGATCCGCTCCCTTTTGGCAAAGGCGGGAAACCCTGACCTGACCGGAGAACTGCAAATTTCCTCCAAAGAAGAACGGGAAGTTCTGATGAAAATGCAATTGCTCTCCACCGCCTACGGTCAGGCGTATGCCGACAAACTGCCCAGTTTCTTATGCGAAGCCGCGTACGATCTGGCAAACGCCT
>JAZNDV010000081.1:0-3993 GCA_045588285.1 Eubacteriales bacterium | reverse complement strand
CTTTTACGGATTTTTCCGGAACGTAGATCATGGGACGGAGAACCGTGACATTCATACGGTCCAGATAAGTAACCGGCTGAAAGCATCCCAAGCGGCCGCCGTGGATCAAGTTGAGAAGAAAGGTTTCAAGAACGTCGTCATAATGGTGCCCCAGAGCAACTTTATTGCATCCCAATTCTACTGCAGCACGGTTCAGCGCCCCTCGCCGCATCACGGCACAAAGGGCGCAGGGATTGGGTTCTTTGCGCACGTCAAAGATAATGTGGGAAATGTCCGTTTCTTTGCGAAAACATTCGATTCCGGCGGCACGGATCTTTTCTTCCAGCGGAGAATAATCCATACCCACCCCCATATCGATGATGACCGCCACGAGGGTAAACTTTTTCGGATAAAAATGCGACAATCTTTCCAGGGCAAACAACAGAGCCCCGGAATCTTTTCCTCCGGAGACCCCCACGGCGATCCGATCCCCCTCGGAAATCATATCATATTCTTGAATTGCCCGGCGGATCGGGCCGACGATATTGGTCAAATGAAGTCCTCCAAAAAGAAAACGGAGACCCCGACGGTCTCCGTTTTGTAGGTAATTAAAGAGCCGCTTTAGCCTTCTCGACGAGAGAGGTGAATGCAGCGGGATCGGAAACGGCAAGTTCCGCCAAAACCTTGCGGTTCAGAGAAATATTTGCCTTTTTCAGACCGTTGATGAAACGAGAATAGTTGATGCCGTTCTGAGCACAAGCCGCAGAAATACGGGTGATCCACAAGGAACGGAAATCTCTCTTCTTCAGTTTTCTGCCGATGTACGCATAGGTCAGAGACTTCATGACCGCTTCGTTGGCAGTACGGAATTGCTTGGATTTTGCACCAAAGTAACCTTTGGCAAGTTTCAGAATCTTCTTACGTCTTTTGCGCGTCATCATTGCGCCTTTAACTCTAGCCATTTTCTATCTCTCCTCCTCTTATGCGTAGGGAATCAGCTTTTTGATGGTGGGGGCATTTGCGGGGCTGGCATAACCGGCCTTACGAAGACCTCTCTTGTACTTGGTGGTGTGTTTGGTAAGGATGTGTCTTCTGTTGGCACGGTTTAATTTGACCTTGCCGCCCTTGGTAACGCTGAAGCGTTTGGCAGCACCCTTATGGCTTTTCAACTTAGGCATGATACTTTCTCCTTTATTATGATGATTTGATTAACGATAAATATCGGGAATCCCGACGCAAAATCATTTCGCAGGCTTGGGAGCCAGAATCATGACCATGTTTCTGCCTTCCAACTTTGCAGGTTTTTCAACGACACCCAATTCGGAACAGGCTTGGGCAAAACGTTCCATAACTTCCTGTCCGAGTTCGGGATGCTGAATCTCACGGCTGCGGAAACGAAGGGACACTTTGACTTTATCCCCGCCTTTCAAGAAACGAAGGGCGTGATTTTGTTTCGTCTCCAGATCGTGCTGTTCGATACGAACGCTGAGCTGAACTTCCTTAACCGACACAATCCGCTGATTTTTCCGGGCTTCTTTTTCCCGTTTTGCCTGTTCGAAGCAATACTTGCTGTAATCCATGATCTTACAGACCGGGGGAACTGCCTGAGGAGAAATCTTGACCAGATCCAATCCTTTATCGTAGGCGATCTTCTGAGCGTCACGGGCGGACTGGATTCCCAACTGGGAGCCGTCCGAGTCGATCAGGCGGACTTGTGCATCTCTGATTTCTTCGTTGAGTTGAAATTTTTTTGCGTTGATGGGAAAACACCTCCAAAAAAAAGAAAATCGACAGAGCAAAATCCGTCCGTCGACAAAGCATCTCTCGATGCTTAGGATATTGACCCGGCTCGCGGTGCGGCGGGGTGAGACGAAGTCTGCTTCATTGTGCTTGAATATTATACTACATTTTCTCCGATTTGTCAAGTAGTAATTGTTGCAAAATTTCAACAAATTGATCCGACGGCTGAAAAATCAGCGCGGATTTGCCGTTTTGCATAGGAAACGTCAGTAAATAGGCTGTTTTCTTATCAGAAACTCCGTAAGAAATCTTCCGCACGTCATTCCCTTTTAACGGAAAAATATCTGCAGAATCCTTCAGGGGGATCAGACTTGATTCCCCTGTCAGATGGATTTCGGCAACGACCGTTTCTCTGCCTCCCACGGTAGAACGAACCGTCAGAACTGAATCCGCGAGAACGTATTGGTATTCCGTTCCATGGGAACGCAAAAAACGGAAAATGAGAAGCCCGACCCCGAAAAACACGAGAAAATCATATCCCGCTTTCACAAAAGGAAACCCGAACAAAAAAGGAATCCAATTGGGCAAAGACAGCAGAACGAATCCGCACAAAATGATCAGAACAACGTCCCGGAATACTCCGGTGCGCTTCGGTGCAACTTCTTCAAACATGGGAAACCTCGCATCAATCAACAAGAACATTCAATGTA
Source organism: Eubacteriales bacterium (assembly GCA_045588285.1). Taxonomy (GTDB): domain Bacteria; phylum Bacillota; class Clostridia; order Oscillospirales; family UBA644; genus RGIG995. The sequence goes on along the minus strand of JAZNDV010000081.1, from coordinate 1,564 downwards.
TCCGGGAAGGACGACAGATCTTCATACAGCGATTTTTCGTTGCCGGACAGATCCAACGTACCCTTCGTCATATCGATCGTTACTGCCTTCAGCGTTTCCAATTTATTCCCGCTTACATCAAGATACTGCAGGTGGGGGAATCCCAACACCTCAATAGATTGAAATCCATTTTCCGAAAGGATCATCGTCGTAAGCAAAGGCAGTTCGGTAAGATACGAAACCGACGTGAGACCGCATTTGGACAACACAACGGTACGAAGATTTGGGAAGTTTTTCAAGGCGGGAGCAGAGAGATTTCCCCCCACAACGGAGAAGGATTCCAAGGCGGGAAGTTCGGAAATCCCGGAAAGATCCGCCAATTTGGAGCACCCGTCAAAATTCAAGGATTTCAACGCGGCATGCCCGGAAATTTGAGGTGCGGTTACGGAAGATTTCGAAACCGTCAAAGATTCCAAAGAAGGCAATCTTGAGAGGGAAGCGACATCTTCGTCACCTCCTCCGTACACAGTCAGAGTTTTTAAGGCAGTAAGCCCGGAAAGTGATTCTGCGGGAACACCGGAAAGATGAACCGAAAGGGATTCCAAGCTGACGAGGGATTTCAGGAAATCCTCAGTCGAAGTAAATTCTTTGGAAAGATCCAGCAATTTCAACGCGGGCAGGTTCAAAGAGACCGGTTGAGTGTATTCCGTATTGCACGCCAACTCCAGCGAAGCTAAGGACGGAAGATTCAGTACAAGACCGCTCAAAGGGTTGTCCGAAAGAGACAGAGAACGCAACGAATCGGAAGAAAGAGAAAAACTTACCAATTGATTCTTCGCGAGATTCAAAGACACCAATTTGGATGCTTTTTCCACGCTGACGAAAGCGACCTCATTCGAAGAAATGTCAAGAATCCTCAATCCACATTCCCCGCCGGAAACGGAAATGGAAAAAGAAGCAAGTTTATTTTGCGAGAGATTCAGTTCTTCCACTCCGGACCAATCGTCTGTCAAATCAAAAGCAGAAATCTCATTCCCGGAAAGATTCAGTTTTTTCACAGACATCTTCCCTGAAGTCGTAGGATCGACGATTTGGTTTCGGGACAGATCCAATCGATCCAATGCCGTAAATCCGGAAATCCAGAAAAGATCGCTGACATTACAGCCGGACAGAGACAAAGAAACCAGCTGCGGTGCTTTGGTCAGAGCCTCGTAATCGGGAATCGCAACGCCGTTAAGTGCCAGATCGGTAAGGCTTTTCAGCGATACAAGGAAAGAAAGATCGGATCCGGGGGTACGGGAAAGATCCAATGAAACCAAGTTTGAACAAGAAGAAAGGGCAGAAAGATCCGATATTTCACAATCAGCGGCGATCAATGTTTTCAAACTTGGGAATTTCGTTCCGACGGAGTTCAAAGATTCCAAGGAATTTTCAGAAATATCAAGATACTCCAATTTTGGCATAATGGGCAGCGAGGAAAAAGAGGTAATGACCGATTTTCCGGAAAGGTCAAGGCGTTTTAGGGGTAATTTTCCAAGAATATCCAAAGAACGAATGTCGTCTCCGTCGTCAGAGGACAACGTTG
>JAZNDV010000080.1:0-6587 GCA_045588285.1 Eubacteriales bacterium | reverse complement strand
ATTGACGGTAAAATCCCGCCGTGCCAAGTCCTCGGTCAAGGAGCGGGTAAAGCGAACGCCGTCCGGGTGCCTGCCGTCGGCGTAGGCTCCGTCCACCCGATAGGTGGTCACTTCCACCGGCAACCCTTCCCGCAAAAGGGTAACGGTGCCGTGCTTCAGTCCGGTTTCGATCACCGGAACCCCCGCAAAAACCTTTCGGGTCTCTTCCGGCAGGGCAGAGGTGGTGACGTCATAATCATGAGGAACCACATTCCGCAAAAAATCCCGAACGCAGCCGCCCACGAGATACGCTTCGTATCCCGCAGTTTTCAATTGATTTAATACGGAAATTGCACGAGCATCAAATTCCACAAAACAACCTCTTTACGAAAGAACCCAAAAGAAAGCCAAGTCCGGCGAAATCCTTCCGCCGAAAAAGGAAACGAAAAGGAGCATTTCCATCGAAACACTCCTCCTTTATCTCCGACGGAAGAATTCCGTCGTCATTGGCTTTTCTTCTTTTTGGTACTTTTTCTTCTTTTCTCCGGAAAAGAAGAAAAAGTACACCCTACAATCTCTTACTTTCGCTCTAACTTATCCTTGCCGCCCATGTAAGGTCTCAGGACTTCGGGAATCGTGACGGTACCGTCTGCCTGGAGATGGTTTTCCAGGAAAGCAATCAACATTCTTGGGGGGGCGACGACGGTATTGTTCAAGGTGTGCGCCAAATATTTCTTTCCGTCCTCGCCGTTGACCCGGATCTTCAGCCGGCGGGCTTGGGCATCGCCCAAATTGGAGCAGGAGCCGACCTCGAAATATTTCTGCTGACGGGGAGACCAGGCCTCCACGTCGATGGATTTCACCTTCAGATCTGCCAAATCTCCGGAACAACATTCCAGCGTCCGGACGGGGATTTCCAACGACCGGAACAGATCTACGGTGTTCTGCCACAGTTTTTCAAACCACATGGGAGATTCTTCCGGCTTGCAGATAACGATCATTTCCTGCTTTTCGAACTGATGGATTCGGTAGATGCCCCGCTCTTCGATGCCGTGAGCGCCCTTTTCCTTGCGGAAGCAGGGAGAATAACTGGTCAAGGTCTGGGGGAGCGCCGATTCGGGCAGGATCTGGTCGATAAATTTGCCGATCATGGAATGTTCGCTGGTTCCAATCAGATACAGATCTTCCCCTTCAATCTTATACATCATCGCTTCCATTTCCGCAAAGGACATGACCCCGGTCACCACGTCGGAGCGAATCATGAAGGGGGGCACGCAATAGGTAAAGCCCCGGTCGATCATAAAATCCCGGGCGTAGGAAATGACGGCGGAATGAAGCCGTGCGATATCGCCCATCAGATAGTAGAACCCGTTTCCGGCGACCCGGCGGGCGGCGTCCAGGTCGATTCCCTTGAACATTTCCATAATTTCCGTATGATACGGAATTTCAAAATCGGGAACGGCAGGATCGCCGTAACGCTGGACTTCCACGTTTTCACTATCGTCTTTCCCGATGGGAACGGTGGGATCGATCATTTGAGGGATCACCATCATTTTCTTGGTCAATTCTTCGTCAACGACCGCTTCCCGCTTGGAAAGCGCGTCAATTTTAGCTCCGTCGTCGGCGACTTCCGCCTTGACCTGCTCCGCCTCTTCCTTTTTGCCTTGCCCCATCAACATTCCGATCTGCTTGGAGATCTTGTTCCGCTTCGCACGAAGGACTTCCACTTCCTGCTTGATCTCCCGCAGTTCCTTATCCAGGGCGATCACCTCGTCAACCAGAGGCAATTTTCCGTCCTGAAACTTTTTCCGAATGTTTTCCTTGACGATTTCGGGATTTTCCCGAACAAATTTAATATCCAACATAAGATTATTCTCCTTCTTCGGGGACGAGGCGAGCGACCAGATCGTTCAGATCGTCCGTATTATAAAATTCCAATTCAATTTTTCCCTTTGCCTTCCCCTTGGGGGCAGAAATTTTGACTTTTCGCCCAAAGAACCGGGTCATGGTATTCTCCAGCTCGGCAAGATAGATATCCTTCTTTTTCCCCGGGCGGGGGGACTTTTTGTTCAACCGGGAGCGAACCAGGGCTTCCGTTTCCCGGACGGATAGATTCTTTTCCGCCACCTCTTTTGCCATCTTATACACCTCTTCCGGTGCAAGGGCATCGCAGAGGGGGAGAAGGGTTCTTGCGTGTCCGGAAGAGAGGCTTCCATTCAAAACCAACGCCAGAACGTCTTCGGGCAAAGCCAGGATCCGCAAGGCATTCGCCACCGCAGGGCGGGATTTTCCCACCTTCGCGGCAACCTGCTCTTGGGTCATAGAATACTCGGTCATCAAGACCCGGTATCCTTCCGCTTCTTCCACTGCGTTCAGATCTTCCCGCTGGAGATTTTCGATCAATCCCAATTCCAAAGCGGCACGGTCATCTTCCTCCCGAACCACCACCGGGACTTCCTGCAGACCCGCCATACGGCAAGCCCGCCAGCGCCGTTCCCCGGAGATGATCTGATAACGTCCGCCGTCCATGGCGCGGACCACCAAGGGCTGCAGCAATCCGTTGGAAGCAATGGAATCCGCCAAAACCTGCAACGCTTCTTTGTCGAAGTATTTACGGGGTTGCTTTTTGTTTGGTTCTACCGATTGCAGAGAAACGGTACGAATCGGCCCATCGGCAAGAACGTCGTCGGTGGCGTTGTCAAACAGCAAGGCGTCCAAACCTTTTCCTAATCCTTTTTTCATTGACGTATCCTTTCGTGTTTCACGTGAAACATTGATGTTTTTCTCAGAATTTGCAAGGGTTACAGCCCCCGGCGCTTTTCATTTTGCATCAATTCCTCCGCCAGGTCGCGATAGGCAACGGCGCCCTTGGCGTGCTTGTCGTAATAGTTGATCGGCTCCCCGTGGCTGGGGGCTTCGCTGATCCGCACGTTCCGGGGAATGACGGTTTTGAAGATCTTCCCCGCAAAATATTTCTTCACCTCTGCCAATACTTGAGTGGTCAGATTCAACCGCCCGTCGTACATGGTGATCAAGATGCCCTCAATATCCAACGCGGGGTTATACAACCGCCGAACCTGCCGAATGGTGTTGGTCAACTGAGACAACCCTTCCAGCGCGTAAAATTCGCACTGAATAGGGATCAGCACCGTATGAGCGCAGGTCAACGCGTTCAAGGTCAGCAGCCCGAGGGAAGGGGGACAATCGATCAGAACGTAATCAAAAGCCACGAAAAAAGGCTGAGACAAGGCATTTTTCAAACATTGCTCCCGCTTTTCCATCTCCACCAATTCCACTTCCGCCCCGGCAAGATCCATATTGGACGGCAAAATCCAAAGATTCTTGTATTTGGTTTGGGTCACGGCTGTCTCCAGAGAAGACTCCCCGATCATCACCTGATACAGAGACGCCTTGATCTGCCGTTTGTTGATCCCGCACCCGGAGGTGGCGTTTCCTTGGGGATCCAAATCCACCAACAGAACCTTTTTCCCGGCTTCCGCCAAACAAGAGGCGAGATTGACGACGCTGGTGGTTTTTCCCACGCCGCCTTTCTGATTTGCCACTGCAATGATTTTCATGAATTCGGTCTCCTTAGAGTAAGTACCTTAATTCTACCACATTCGGAGAAGAAAATCAAGAGGGAGAAAAAATGTTTCACGTGAAACATAGCAAAAAAACGCGGTAATTCCAAGGAAAAACCGCGTTTTCAAACTATTTGCAAATTTTCAGTTTTCTTCCGTCTTCATTCGGCGGTCCAGAGCAGTCTTCAAATCTCCGGAAGGGGTTGATCCGTCCAAAAAGACAAAGGAAAGATCCCCGTCCACCTTGGCATCGGTCTTCGCCAAGGCTTCGGCAAAATCCTTCGACACGGAAACAGACCCCTTGATATCACCGGGATACAAAGCCGCTACCCCTTCCAAAGAAATTTCGCCCGACCCGATCTGCTCCTCGGTCACGAACCGCACGCGGCGGGCTCCGTCCTCCGACAATTTTCCCCAAATCTCACCGTAGAGAGCGTCGTAAGACCGGGGCGGATCGGATTCCGCCATAGCGTTGGAGAGAATCAAGATCGCCTTGGTGGGATCCCGGTCCCCAAGGGTTTCGGATTCGGCAAACAGCCCGGGATAAGAAGACAAGGTTTCTTTGTGGGCGTCCAACTGTTCCAGCGTAAAATTGGCGGTAGCAAGGGAGAACACGCCGTATTTTCCGCACAACGCCGCTTGAGACGGGATATCCCTGCCTTCTTCCAGCGCCCACGCTCCGTCCACTTCCACCGCAATATCCTTGGTGGTCAGAGACGAGATCAGCGAAAGCATCATATCACCGTCCGCACCGTCACAAAGGGAAAGTCCCACAATGTCAACTTCGTGCTCTTCCACGGCAGACCACAAGTCCACGACCCCGGAATAAGCGGTATTCATGCCGTTCCCATAAGTTCCCAAGGAGAACAAAACCGGAACGGAGGCGTCCACGCTCCGATAAATATCAACCGTGCGGTCCAACAGATCAAACAAGCACTTCTGCCGGAACCTTCGCCAATCCCCAAAGCAAGTATCCACAACGGTTTCAAAGGACATCGACTCCAGATCCGCCCGGGAAGTGACGAGCAGACCCGTAGCATCGGACAGCTTCTGCCACGATCCGTAAGTCTCTTTCAGATCATCGTAAAACGCCCTGCGGGCGGAATCCGAATAATCCAGCCCCTCGTTGACCGAATAATCAAACTCGCCAAAACAGGAAAGACGCACCCCCCAGCGGGTCAGGCACTGCCCGTACGCCGTCACGGCGTGGAGTGCAAAATTCTGCAGAGTATTTTCCACGATAGACAAAGTCTTTCTATCCGTAAAAGAAAGAAAAGAACCGATATCTTCTACCTCGTAAACCGTCCGGTTTTCCCGCTCCTGCAAGGTCAATTCCTCCGCCCAAGACAAATCCTTCGTCCAAAGCAGCGGCTGCAGAGAAACCTTCAGTCCGGCGTCGACGAACGCATTGACCACACCGTCCAGATACGTCCAATTAAAATGCCCCTTCAACGGCTCGAAATCCGACCATAGAACGGCAAAATCAATGGCGGTAAACCCACATTCTTTCGCCTTTTCGCCGTAGGCGCGGGCATCTTCCGGGGATGTGATCTGCCACGACCACAGGGTCAGATAAAGATACCGGGAACTACGCACTTCTTCCGGAACCGGCGCGCCGCTTCCCTCATTCGGGGACAAAGGAGCGCACCCGCAGAAGCAGAGCAACAAGGTTGCCAAGAATAAACTAAGAATGGTTTTTATTCTCATTTTTTATTCCTTTCAAAAAAACGGAGGAAAAGATCCCCTTTTACATTTACCAAAGTATATCACATTTCCGTCCGATTGTCAAATCACCCCCGGCGGTTGCAAAAAAAATGCGAACAAATCAAAGGATTTCCCGAAAAACGATTGACAAATGCCCCGTTATCGTGTATAATAAATTATTATAGATAATTATAATAGGAAAATATCGGCTTTCGGAGAGCCTCGGCTCCCCCTGTACCGAAAGTATCACCCGAAATAGGAGAGAAATAATCATGGGAATGAACATCGCGCAAAAAATCATCAAAAACCATCTCGTCTCCGGAGAAATGATTCCCGGCAAGGAAATCGCCATTCGCATCGATCAGACCCTGACCCAAGACGCAACGGGCACCATGGCGTATCTGCAATTTGAAGCCATTGGGATCCCCCGGGTCAAAACCGAATGTTCCGTAGCGTACATCGACCATAATACGCTGCAGACCGGCTTTGAAAACGCCGACGACCACCGTTACATTCAATCCTGCTGTGCAAAATACGGTCTGTACTATTCCCGTCCCGGCAACGGCATCTGCCATCAGGTGCATCTGGAACGGTTCTCCGCACCCGGCAAGACCCTGCTGGGGAGCGATTCCCACACTCCCACCGGCGGCGGTATCGGCATGATGGCGATCGGAGCCGGCGGATTGGACGTGGCAGTCGCCATGGGCGGCGGTGCCTTTCACCTGAACATGCCCGAAGTGATCCGCGTCAATTTACACGGAAAACTCCGTGCCGGCGTTGCGGCAAAAGATATTATTCTGAAACTGTTGGAGATCCTCTCGGTCAAGGGCGGCGTCGGCAAAGTCATTGAGTACGGCGGAGACCTGGCATCTCTGTCCGTTCCCGAACGGGCAACCATCACAAACATGGGAGCGGAACTGGGCGCAACCACCTCCATTTTCCCCGCCGACGACGTAACCCGGAAATTCCTGGAAGCCCAAAAGCGGGGCGACGTATTCGTACCTCTTGCGGCAGACGAAGACGCAGAATACTCCCGGATCATCGACATTGATCTTTCCACCCTCGAGCCCCTTGCCGCCTGCCCCCATTCCCCCGACAACGTCAAGTCCATCAAAGAATTGGCAGGCAAGAAGATCGACCAGGTCTGCATCGGCTCCTGCACCAATTCTTCCTATCTCGATTTGATGAAAGTAGCAAAAATTCTGAAAGGGAAGACCGTGGCGGAACACGTTTCTTTGGTCATCGCTCCCGGCTCGAAGCAAGTGTTGGATATGCTTGCCAAGAACGGCGCCTTAAGCGACATCATTTCCGCCGGCGCCCGGA
>JAZNDV010000079.1:0-2153 GCA_045588285.1 Eubacteriales bacterium | reverse complement strand
ATATCAGTTTGGGTAACTCGGAAATGCAGTTAGCACTGAAACTCATTGATGATGAAGTCGACGCTTCCGGTATGACGGCGTTGGATCATTACGAAAACGCAATGGTCTACTATGACCGTGCGAACGAAAAAACGAACTATTCTACCGCTTATATCGCTTTGCGTACCCATGAATTGGAGAAATACTTCGGGTTGATCTTCGGTGCCGTCGGCGTTTTGGTGGTTGGGTATTTCGTTTTGAGTATCGTCCGTAAACAGCGGAAACGCAAAAAGGAAAAAGCTCAGAAACTGGCAGCAGCCCTGGCAAGACAGCAAGCCGCCGCTGAAAAATATAACAGCGCGAAAGGAGATGAGAACTAATGGAAAAGACTGCAAAGAAATCCATCAATTTTTCCAAGATTTTTGCAGATCTTCGTTCTGCCCTTAAAGCATTCTTCCCGAAGCTGTGGCAGGGAATCAAGACCACGGTTAAGCGTATGGGATATGCCTTTTACATTCTCTTCCATCCCTTTGACGGGTTCTTCGATCTGAAAAATGATCCGAAGCGTCGTTCTGTTGCCGGCGGTGTGGTGTGGCTTATCATTTACGCTGTTGTCGATTTGATTCGGTTTCAGACTCTCGGTTATCTTTTTGCCGATCGGGCGGCGCAGTTGGAGTTGAATATTCCGCTCCGCCTTATTACCGCGGTTCTACCCTTCGTTCTGTGGGCAGTCTCCAACTGGTGTTTCTCGTCTTTGATGGACGGAGACGGAAAGTTGTCTGACGTGTTTATGGCAACGGCTTACGCGATCCTTCCCATTACGATCTGCAATTTGATCCAGATCCCCCTCAGCCATTTCCTTTCCTCTTCGGAAGCCAGCATTTTCAATTTTATCGGTAGTTTGGGAATGATTTGGGGATACCTGTATGTCTTCCTTGCCATGATTGTCGTTCACCAATACTCCGTGGCAAAAGGCTTTGGAACGACGGTGTTAACGATCATCGGAATGGCGGTTATCGCATTCGTTGCTATTTTGGTCTTTTTCCTGTTCCAACAGGTCTCTAACTTCTTTATTGAGTTTGGAACGGAAATTGTTTTCCGGCTGAATGAGTAAGGAGGATGAAGGATATGAAATCTATGATGAAAAAATGGATCCTCTTGATTACGAGTTTTCTGCTCGTTGCTCTGGCACTTTCTGCCTGCGGCCTGGACTCTTTAGAATCCAACGGAGTTTCCGATGAAGCCCGTCAGAAATTTATCGACGGTCTTTTGGATGAAGAAGGGGCGGAGATCCTCTACGCACCGCTGATCGTTGACGAAGAGGGGAAACAGCTTTACGGAAGAGCTCCTTCCGGTTACAGTAAGGTCAGCAAGATCAACGGTGCTGCCAACGGCTTGGCTGATATGTACCAGGTTTTGAAAAATGACAACTACGAATTGTACATTGACTTTGAAACCACGGATATCGCTGTTCTTGACCGGAAGACCGGATTTGTTTATCACTCTAACCCGGACAGAGACCCCGATACAGCCCTCTCGGCCACCCAGCAGGCAACCATCGCTTCTCCTTTGGCGGTAGAGGCGTACGATGCCACCGGAAAACGCTACAGCTTCAACTTCTACGATAACTGCTTTGCAGACGGTGCGTTCTACGTGCTGAAGACCGGTGACGCGTCGATTCGTCTGATCTACACGATCGGAAACGACCCGGATAAGGATTTGTTCCCGCCGGTGATTACGAAGGATACTTATGACAATACCATTTTGAAAGGATTGGAAGATAAGTATCTGGATAAGGTTATCAGCGAAGATGAATATCTGAAATATCTTAAAATTCTCGAAGAATGTTACCGTTATATCACCCCCAACCCGGAAGATAAAAGTCAGGCGCTCAGTGTAGAAGATAAGGAACGTTTTTCCGAAACCTTCCCCCACATTGACGTCATGAGCATGTACATTTCCTACGACAAGGTCTCTATTAAGCTGCAGGGCCGTGTCAAGACTCTGATGGAAACCATCGGCTTTACGGCGAAGGACGTTAAGCGGGAAATGGAAAAAGCGGACTATCAAGGACCGGAACGCTCCGTTCTTTATACGATCCCCGTGGATCTGGTGTTAAATGAAAACGGACTCTCCGTTAATATGGATACTTCGTTGATCTTAGGCCCCACCAA
>JAZNDV010000078.1:0-9764 GCA_045588285.1 Eubacteriales bacterium | reverse complement strand
TGATCTTCGTCATGACTTTTTCCGCGATGGCTCGAAGTCCCCGGGCACCGGTTTTGTGTTCCAGCGCCTGTTCTGCGATGGCTTCAATGGCACCGTCGGTGAATTCCAACTGAACGCCGTCGAGGCGGAACAGTTCCCGGTATTGCTTGGTCAGACAGTTTTTCGGCTCGGTCATGATGCGGATCAGCGCCTCTTTGTTCAAAGGTTCCACGTTGACGATGACCGGAAGCCGTCCGACCAATTCGGGAATGAGTCCGAATTTGACCAGATCGTGGGCTTCGCATTGTTTGAGCAATTTCCCCACGTCGCTGTCGTTTTTGCTCACAACGTCGGAATTAAATCCGATGGCGGTGGTTTGGGTGCGCTTGCGGATCACTTCTTCCAATCCCGCAAAAGCACCGCCGCAGATGAATAGAATATTTTTCGTGTCGATGGGAATAAACTGCTGATTCGGGTGCTTGCGTCCGCCGTTGGGAGGGACGTTGGATACGGTCCCTTCCAGAATCTTCAACAGAGCCTGCTGAACTCCTTCCCCGGATACGTCCCGGGTGATGGAGGGATTTTCGGAACGGCGGGAGATCTTGTCGATCTCGTCGATATAAATGATTCCCCGTTCCGCAGATTTTACGTCAAAATCAGCGGCTTGAATCAGACGGAGCAGAATATTTTCCACGTCCTCGCCCACGTATCCCGCTTCGGTGAGGGTGGTAGCGTCGGCAATGGCAAAGGGGACGTTTAAGGTCTTTGCCAAAACTTGAGCCAACAAGGTTTTCCCTGAACCGGTGGGGCCCAAAAGTAATACGTTGCTCTTGGAAAGTTCCACGTCGGCGTTGTTATCTTGATTCAAGATTCGTTTGTAATGGTTGTAAACTGCCACGGAAAGGGCGATCTTCGCATCGTCCTGACCGATAACGTATTCGTCCAGGGCGGCTTTGATCTCCGCCGGGGTCTTCATGGTCAGCCGGAGTTTTTCGTCCTTTTTCTTCTGCTTCTTTTCGGTCAGTGCCTGAAGGTATTCTACGCAGGCGTCCACGCAATCGTTACAGATATAGGTGTTTGGCTCGATGCCGGCGATGAACATTTTCTCTCCGGTGCAGGGTTGCCCGCAAAAGGAACAGGTGCGGGGGTCGTTGTGTTGATTAGCCATGAGGATTCCTTTCGGATAAAAAGTGTTACCGACCCTTAGCGATGGGCAATGACCTGATCGATCAGACCGTATTCCTTCGCTTGCTGTGCGGTCATGAAATTATCCCGTTCGGTATCGGCTTTGATGACGTCCAGAGGCTTTCCGGTATTTTCGGAAAGGATCTGATTCAGTTTATCTTTGATATCCAGGATCCGCTGGGCGTGAATCTTGATATCCGTCGCCTGCCCTTGGAATCCGCCCAAAGGCTGATGGATCATCACTTCGCTGTTGGGAAGGGCGTAACGCTTGCCCTTCGCTCCGGCAGAAAGGAGGAACGCCCCCATGCTTGCCGCCATGCCTACGCAGATGGTAGAGACGTCGCATTTGATATAATTCATCGTGTCGTAAATCGCCATTCCCGCGGTGATCGACCCGCCGGGACTGTTGATGTAAAGGCTGATATCCTTATCGGGATCTACCGACTCTAAAAACAGCAACTGGGCAACTACCAGATTTGCGGTCACGTCGTTGACTTCGTCTGCCAAAAAGACGATACGGTCGTTGAGCAGGCGGGAATAAATGTCGTAAGCGCGTTCTCCCCGGGACGTTTGTTCTACGACGGTGGGCACTAAGGCATTGTTCGGTATCATAGAAATCTCTCCTTAGAAAAATAAGTACTTTTGCTTTGTGTTTTTTGATAATTCGGGGACCCTCCTCTTCGGGAGGAAGGTCCCCGGTCCGTTCTGTTTCAGTATCGCCGAAAATCCAACGGATTATTCAGCGTCTTTTTTCGCTGCAGGTTTCTTTGCCGCGGGCTTTTTGGCGGCGGTAGATTTTGTTGCGGCGGTTTTCTTCGCAGCGGGTTTCTTTTCCGCTGCCTTTTCGCCGTCAGCCTTCACAGTGGTCTTCTTCGCGGCGGTGGACTTGGAGGCGGTGGAAGCGGTCTTCTTTGCCGTGGTGGTCTTCTTGGCAGCAGGTTTCTTCTCCGGTGCGGGTTCCTCTGCGGTTTCTGCCTTCTTGGCGGGAGCCTTCTTTGCGGCGGGTTTCTTTGCGGCAGGTTTCTTCCCTTCCGCTACCAGTTCCGCGTGCGCCTTGACACATTCAAAGGCTTTGGCGTTTGCCAATTCCTTCATGATGTTTTCGGTTACGGCGTCACTCTTGATGCGTTCCACGGGAACCTGCATTTCTTTGGAGAATTTTTCATATTCCGCGTTAATATCTTCGTCCGAAATGACGACGCCTTCCAATTCGGCGATCTTTTCGAGGGCAAGACGGAGTTTTACATCAACCTGAGCGCGGCCGGCAAACATATTCCGCAAATCTTCCATCTTTGCGCCGGTGATCTGCATGTACTGTTCCATATTCATGCCCTGAGAAGCCATTCTCTGAGCAAAATCGTTGAGAGAAGCGTTGATCTCGTTGTCAAACATACACTGAGGAATGTCCGCTTCGACCAATTCGGCAACGGCTTCTGCCAATTTGTCGGAAACGACCCGGTCGGCTTCCGCTTCTTTGCGTTCTGCAATCTTCTTGGAAAGGTCTTCCTTAAATGCGTCGAGAGTATCGAAATCGCTGATATCTTTGACGAATTCGTCGTCAACTTCAGGAAGTTCTTCTTTCTGAATCTTGTGAATACAGCACTTGAATTCTGCAGGCTGACCCTTCAGTTCTTCCGCGTGGTATTCTTCAGGGAAGGTGACATTGACCGTGAATTCTTCGTCGATCTTCTTGCCGACCATCTGATCTTCAAATCCGGGAATAAACTGACCGGAGCCCAGCTTCAGGGTGTAATCGGAAGCCTTTCCGCCTTCAAAGGGTTTGCCGTCGGTGAATCCTTCAAAATCAAAGGTGACGGTGTCGTCCAGCTCTGCGGCGCGGTCGTCCACGTCGATCATGCGGGAGTTGCGGCGCTGATAGCCGGCGATTTCGTTGGCGATATCTTCGGCAGTTACGTCGGTGGAGGGCTTTTCGATCTTCAAACCTTTGTATTCTTTTACGTTGACTTCCGGTTTCACGGTGACGGTTGCTTTGAAGGTGAAACCCTTGTCTGCGGCAATTTCGGTGATTTCGATGTTAGCGCGGTCCACGGGGGTGATGCCCGCTTCTTTCACGGCTGCTTCGTAAGCGTCGGGATAGAGAGCGTCAACGGCATCGTTCCAGAAGAAGCCTTCTCCGTACATTTTTTCCACGATCTTGCGGGGGGCTTTGCCTCTGCGGAAACCGGGGACGTTTACTTTGCCCGCGTTTTTGCGGTAGGAAGTCTGAACGGCTGTTTCAAACTCGTCTGCAGGGACGGAGATCTCGAGTTCGACCACGTTCTTTTCAACTTCGTTTTTGTTCACTAATTTCATAATCAGTTCTCCTTGATATTATTATGAATTATCTTCCGTAAGGGATATTATAGCATATATTTTTTTATATTTCCATACTTTGACAGGAAAGTTTGAAATCTTTTCGCAGAAATGCCTTAAAATCGGCATAAAATCAGGTCATTCACGGATCTTTAAGGGGAAAAAGTCCAAATAATCGGCGGAGATGAGGCGAAATTGGATTCCGTCTACCGTTCCTTGTACTGCAAGACCCGACGCCCCAGGTCCGTGGAGATGTCCGTAATAACATTCTTTTACGCCGAATTCTTTCATCACATTCAGAATGGGTTCACACCGCAGATCCCCGAAGAGCGGGGGATAATGAAGGAATACGATGGGCTGTTTTTCCGCGTTTTGAAGAGACGTTTTCAGCCGTCCCACCTCCCGGTTCAGCACCTTTTCGTCTTCGTCTGAAGGCTCCAGCGTCCAGCCTCGGGTTCCGCAGATACTGACCTCTCCCACGGTGTAGGAGTTGTTGTGCAAAAAGGAAACGGAAGGGTATTTTTCTGCGAATTTATTTAATTTTGACATAGTCTCCCACCAATAGTCGTGGTTCCCTTTGGAAAGGATCTTTTTTCCGGGCAATGCGTGAAGAAACGCCATGTCCGCCTCCAGTTCCCGAAAATCAATCGCCCAGGAAAAATCCCCCGGAAGCACGATGGTGTCGCCGTGGGTCAGGGACCAGCGTTCTGCAATTTTTTCGGGGTGGTCTTTCCAGCGGTCGCCGAAAACGTCCATTGGTTTTTCCGTGGAAAAGGACAGATGCAGATCTGCCATGGTGTAAAGTGCCATGAAAAGGCTCCTTTAAGTAAAATGATAAAAAAAGCGTTGGGCGTTGTGATAAAAAATATTGTCTGCGGTGGGATTTCCAAAGGCGGAACAAAAGCGGTCGTAAAGTGCCGGTAACGAGGAAAAATCCGTTATCCCTTCGGGCAATTTATCAATACCGTCCAGGTCGCAGCCGAGGGCAAGCCCCCGGTCTCCTCCCAAAGAGAGAAAATGCTCCGCGTGGTGCAGAATATCGTCGATGCCGGCGTTTTCTCTGCTGAGGAATTCCGGGTAAAGATTCAACCCTACAAGCCCGCCCCGTGCAAAAATTTCGGCGGCAACCTCGTCGGACAGATTCCGGAAATGATGGCAGACGGCTTTCGCGTTGGAGTGTGACGCTACGATGGGAGCGGTTGTAATTTCAAGAATTTCTTCCGTTCCTGCGGCAGAGAGATGAGAAACGTCCACGGCGATCTTCCGTGCGATCAGCTCCGATACGGCTTTTTTCCCCAGGGGGGTCAGCCTTGCTTTATCATCGGTAGCGGCTCCGGTTGCCAAAAGATTTCGTCCGTTCCATACCAGTCCTGCCATACGGCAACCTTTCCGGTGGATCTTCCCGATCCAGTCCGGGTCTTTTGCAAGCACTCCCGCCCCTTCTACCGTCAGCAGGGGAGTGAGTCCCGGACGGTGCAGTTGAGGAAAGATCCGATCGACTACGGCGTGAAAAAAATCCATTCCTTCCGGAAGTTCCTTTTTATCGTTGAAAAACACCGCAAAACATTGGGTCACGGTGTGTCCTTCGACGGTTGCGGCGTTGACGTGGGTCTGACCGTTTTCAAAGGGAAGGTTTCTGCGGTACAGTTCCGTTGCCGTATCGCAGTGAAGATCAAAAAGTTTCACGGGTCGGCTCCAAATAAGAAATGTGATAATCCATACGAGTGGGCGTTCCGTTTTCGTCAAAAAACAGGGCGGCAACGTCGAAGCGGAGTTTCAGATCTCCGGTATCGATTCCTGCAAGACGCAGCTTGTTTAGATAATCTACCGTGACCGATGCCAAGGAATGACGCTTTTTCTCGTCGATCGCGTTGAGAGGAGAGAATACCGTATGCTCCCGCCGTGCCTTGACTTCAACAAATACCAGCGTGTCTTTGTCCTTTGCGACGATGTCGATCTCCCGCCGTTTTCTTCCCCGGAAATTGCGGTCTATGATCTTATATCCTTGCTTTTTCAAAAAAAGACAGACGATGCCTTCGTAATACAGTCCTCTCTCGTAGGGCGGCAGTTGATTGACCGCTATTTTTCTTTTTTGGATCGCCCGGAAGGTTTTACTGTGCTTCCGGCTCTGTAATATGGATTTCAAGGACATATTTCAGATCTCCGTACCAATCCCGCTGGGTCGTCATATCCCAATGACCGGTCAATTCGTAGCAATAAATTCCCGGCTCGGCAGGGAAGTATAATTGTTCGGTTTTTATCCGGTCTTGCGATACGTATCCCGTCTCGTCCTGCCGGACGGTCAAGGACCAGGCATCAGGCATATTCGTTGCAGTAATCCGGGGCGTTTCTGCGGCTTGTTCCGGGGTCATTTCCACAATGATGGAGGTTTCTAATCCCTTTTTCTCGATTTTCCGGAACGTTCCTTCCGGCGTATACGCGTAAACCGTCATGGAAGTTGCAAAGATTTGATCGACGGTTCCCACCTTCAGCGGCGGCTGAAAAAACCGGTCTTCTTCGATTCCTTCAAAGACCTCGTGGCTGAGAAGTGCAGTAAAATCGCCAATGGAGATTTGATAATAATCCCCTGTGATCAAGTCTTCCAAAAGGGCATTTCGGTTTATCATACTAACTACGTGCAGAGAATATGCCCCGACGAAAACACCCCCTGCGGTTTTTGTTTGCAGGGAAAAAGACTGCGTGTTTGGTGGCAGTACGGGAGTTTCCTGCAGGGGTGTGGCGTTTCTTTTTGCATGGGTCAAAAGCCGTGCCAGATCTTCGACGCCAATTTCTTCGTCCTTTGCCGTCATGGGATCCTGCGGCGAAAGAACTGCCGCGTCTTCCCTGGTCAGATACCCCGTCACCGATAACGCTGCCAACGCCGCGGCGATCAGTGCGATCACCGAAAGGACGATGATATAATTCCTCAGAAGTTTCATATCGATTCCTTAATATACGAAGTCAAATTCGAATCCGTAAATGTCCACCGTATCGTTTTCCTTCACGCCGGCTTTGACCAATTCTTTGATAACGCCGGTGTTGTGGAGAATCTTTTGAAAATACTGCAGCTGCTCGTATTCTCCGAAGTTGATCCCCCGCATGATCCGCAACAGCCATTCCCCTTCCACCGACCAATAATTTCCGTCCAGACGGGAAATTTGAACCGAACGGTCTTTGGGGTCGAAATTCTCTGCCTCGTCCACGTATTCCGTTTCGTATATTTTAATGGGGGGCAATTCTTTCACCGCATTCCAGATCGCCATCACCAGCTCCCGGGTGCCCATGTGGGCGGCGGCGGAAATGGCGTAGAAGGGATAACCCTTTTCTTCCACGTAATTTTTCAATTCTTCAATTTGCTCTTCGATGGAAGCGTCGATTTTGTTTGCTACTACGATCTGGGGCCGTTTTGCCAATTCGGGAGAGAATTGTTCCAGCTCTTTGTTGATGATCTCAAAATCTTCGATGGGTTCTCTTCCTTCTTCTCCGGAAACGTCCACCAAATGAACCAACAAACGGCAACGCTCGATATGGCGCAAAAAGTCGTGACCCAGTCCGGCGCCGTCGCTTGCTCCTTCAATGACCCCCGGAATGTCTGCCATCACAAAGGATTGTTCTTCCCCGACGGGAACGACACCCAGGTTTGGGATCAGCGTCGTGAAGTGATAATTGGCGATTTTCGGACGGGCGGCAGATACCACCGACAACAGGGTGGATTTCCCCACGTTGGGGAATCCGATCAGTCCCACGTCGGCGATCAGTTTTAATTCCAAAATAACTTCTTTTTCTTCTCCGGGAATTCCGGGACGGGCGAAACGGGGACATTGTCTCGTCGGGGTGGCAAAATGCCGGTTGCCCCAGCCCCCTCTGCCCCCTTTGCAGAGGATAAAGGGTTCTTCATCGCTCAGGTCTTTGATGACCTGTCCGGATTTTGCATCTTTGATCAGAGTTCCCACGGGGACTTTGATGACCAGATCGTCGGCGGATTTGCCGTACATCTTTTCCCCTTTTCCGTCTTCTCCGTTCCGGGCAGACATGTGGTGGGTATAACGCAGATGTTCCAAGGTGTTCAGATTCTTGTCCACCTGAAAGACCACGTCGCCGCCTTTTCCGCCGTCTCCGCCGACGGGGCCCCCTGCCGCAACGTATTTTTCCCGGTGAAAGGCAACGCAGCCGTTCCCCCCGTTTCCGGCTTTCAGATAAAGTTTTGTACTGTCGATAAACATAATCAATCTCCGTTTGATTGCATACTATTCTAATTTATAGTATACCACAAAATTCCGCAAAAATCAACCCCTGAAAAATGCAAAATGCAAAGTGTAACATGAATAAAAAAAAGACGGAAGATCAGCACTTCCGTCTTTTTGCGGGATATTTACTTTGTCAAAAGCTCTTTGTTGGTCTTTACGTGAATGAAATTGAGAATGATGAAGATCATAGCGATGTTGTTGAACAGCGCACCCATGACGATGAGCCAAACGCCGCCGCACCGGTCTACCGCTGGGTTAGGGTCGGTTTCCAAGGCATTTAAGTAACCGGTAATTTTGCTTGACATGACAAGGTTGATGATCGCGAAGGGCAGGAACAACAGCGCGTATAGGAAAAAAACCGGGAAAAAGATTACAAGAGCCGGTTCTTTCAATCCGATGCTCAACGCTGCGTACAAAAGGGAGAAAGCAAAGAAAAAGATGCAAAAACCAAGCCATACGCCTCCATAGATGCTCCAGCATTTCCGTTCGTGGCGCAGGTTCCTGCGGAAGGTATAACGTGCTTTCGCCCGGGCATCGTTCTCTGCCGGAGCCGTATCGGAACGCTGTCCGCAATAGGGGCAGAAGGAGGCGGTGTCCTCCATTTGGGTGTTGCATTGTTGACAGAATTTCATGGCAATACTCCTCTCCGTCAATCCTTTTAATTGTGCTGATTTTCCCAGATTTTTTGTAGTAATTCCTCGTTATTTCGGATAATAGTAAAATTGATAATAATAAAAATCATGGCAATGGGGCAGAACAACGCTCCCAGGACAATCAAGGAAACTCTGCTGTATCTGCCGACGGTGAGGCCACAATCGGTATAAAGGCTGTTCAGGCATTTGGTCGCTTTTGAAGCGGATTTCAACATGAGGACCGTTGCTACGATGCCAAATATGCCTGTCAGAAAATACGAGATTGCAAGAGTTGTCGCGCTCCTCACTTCCCCGGTAATGGTTCCGGCAGAGAGAAACATGAAGCCGATGATGATATTCCCGGCCGTGGGTAGAATATATAAAATGGCAAAGATATACCATAACCGCCGTTCCCAGTGAATAAATTTCCCGATTCTGGTTAGGAGCTCCTGTTGTTTGCTTGTGCTTTCTTTGTTTTCAATTTTCTTTCCGCAAATTTTACAGTGCGGGGCGGTTTCTTCAATGGGATTTCCGCATTTCGGACAGGTGTTCATCGGTGGGTTCTCCTTTTTTGCTATAATTCATTATAGCATACGCTTCGGGAAAAGTCAAGAGTTGCTCTACAAAACAACAAAAAACTCCGAACCGAAGTTCGGAGTTTTCACACATTACTGTTCGATTTCAAAGATGCTGACGCGGGTCTTGTTCTTCTGGAATTTTTCGAACTTGACCTTGCCGTCTTTCAGAGCAAACAGAGTGTCGTCGGAGCCTTTGCCCACGTTGACACCGGGATGGATCTTGGTGCCTCTCTGGCGGACGAGAATGTTTCCGGCGAGAACGAACTGACCGTCAGCACGTTTTACGCCGAGTCGTGTGGATTCGGAGTCACGACCGTTTTTAGTCGAGCCTACACCTTTCTTATGAGCCATTCTAACTGCACCTCCTGATTACGCGTTGACTGCGGTGATGACGACCTTGGAGTAAGGTTGTCTGTGACCGATGCGTCTGCGATAAGTTTTCTTAGCCTTGTACTTGAAGATACGGATCTTCTTGCCTTTGCCGTTCTTTTCCAATTTAGCTTCGACGACGGCACCGTCGACGTAGGGAGTTCCGGTTTTGATCTCGCCGTTATCGGATACGAGCAGAACCTTGTCGAACTTCACGGTTTCACCGGCTTCAACGATCAGCTTCTCGACGAACAGAACGTCGCCCACGGAAGCCTTGTACTGTTTTCCGCCTGTTTCAAACACTGCGTACATTTTCAGACCTCATTTTATTTAAGACTCGCTATGAAGGCAGGGAAGACCCTTTCAAAGCCTTTTCTATGCGGCGTTGGTTATTATAACATAATTCGAGCGCCTTGTCAAGGGCGGTTTTCAGAAAAGTTTAAATTGTCGGTTTTTTTTCA
>JAZNDV010000077.1:0-1750 GCA_045588285.1 Eubacteriales bacterium | reverse complement strand
AATTACGGAATGGACAGCGTTTACGTTACCAAATTGCCCAAGCATGCCATCGGTCAGGCGGCAGTCAACTCCCTGCGGTATTTCGGCGTTGACACCTCCAAAATCGTCCGGGGCGGCGACCGGGTCGGCATTTATTTCTTGGAAAAGGGTGCTTCTCAGCGGGGTTCGGTCTGTATTTACGACCGTGCCCATTCTGCCATCGCGGAAGCGCAATCCGGAGATTTCGATTGGGATTCTATCTTTGAAGGTGCCGATTGGTTCCATTTTACCGGGATTACTCCGGCGTTGGGACAAAACGTTGCAGATCTTTGCCTGGAAGCCTGTAAGGCAGCAAAGGCAAAGGGCGTCAAAATTTCCTGCGATCTGAACTACCGGGGAAAACTGTGGACGAGAGAGCAGGCAAGAGCCACGATGACCGAACTTTGTAAATACGTCGACGTCTGCATTTCCAACGAAGAAGATGCAAAAGACGTTTTCGGCATCGAAGCGGAAGGCACCGACATTTACGGCGGAAAGTTGAACCACGAAGGTTACAAGTCCGTTGCCAAGCAGTTGGCAGATAAGTTCGGCTTTGAAAAAGTCGCCATCACCTTACGTTCTTCCATCTCCGCCAGCGATAACGACTGGGCAGGAATGCTGTACGACGGGGAAAATTACTGCTTCTCCAAATCCTATCACCTGCACATCGTCGACCGGGTCGGCGGCGGGGATTCCTTTGGCGGCGGTTTGATCTATTCCATTTTGTCCGGCAAGGATACTCAGCAAGCCATCGAATTTGCCGTTGCAGCATCTGCTCTGAAACATTCCGTAGAAGGAGACTACAACCGGGTCTCCGTTTCCGAGGTGGAAAAATTGGCAGGCGGCGACGGAAGCGGCCGGGTACAGAGATAAGAGAGAAGAGTGAAGCGAAATTCTTCCTTTGTGTGTTTTTTCCAGCCGTCCCTGACCCAAAGGGTTGGGGAAGGGGAGCATTTCAAAAGCCGGCAGGTTTTCTGCCGGCTTTTTGAATTTTTTGCGAATTCTATTACACATTTCTTTTCTTTTCGGTATAATAGGGATAACATATAAGAGAAAAAGGATTTTGATATGGAGAAAGAAAAACAAAAAGCCACCTTTTTGCCTTTATCGCGGCGGTGCTGTATGCGTTGAATTCCCTTCTTTCCAAGTTGTTGTTGCAGGAAGTTCCCCCCGCGATGATGGCGGTATTTTTGTATTTCGGTGCGGGAAGCGGTTTCGAAACGGCTTTGGTTCTGGAATCGGTTCTCTTTGTATTGCCCTTGCCGTGGGGGAATCGTTCCCGAAGGTATTTCTCTTGCTCGGAGCGTTGGCGTTGGGTTTTGTTGCTTACAGATTGAGTATTTATTTCTATATTTATGCCCAACGGGATCTGGGGCGGTGAAAACCAGCACCTACTATGCGGTGGCACCCTTTGTGGGGGCGGCATTGTCTCTTTTGATTTTTTTGGAATTGCCATCACCGATGTACCTTATCGCCTTTGTTATTATGATCATCGGAACCTATTTTGCTTCGACGGACGGTCAAAAGAATTGAAATATTTACATTTTTGTGAAGTACCCCGGGTCAGGTATTGCTCGTGACGTTGGGTCACGTGCTATAATGGGAGCAAGGAGGTGAGTGCTATGTCACAATATACCACGGGAGAATTGGCAAAACTGTGCGGTGTTACGGTTCGGACGGTTCAATATTACGACAACCGGGGAATTCTGCTTCCCAGCACGCTGAGCGAAGG
>JAZNDV010000076.1:0-2368 GCA_045588285.1 Eubacteriales bacterium | reverse complement strand
TCCTGAGCGCCGTGCATAAATGCCATCGAGGCGGCACCGACGATCTGTGCACCTTTGAAAAAAGGTTCGGTTTTCGGTCTGTTTGCTTTATAGAAAATCATCGTCACGATCTTGCATATGACCCATGCGAAACCAAAGCCCAAACAAACGGAAATAATAATACCGTAAACGACCTTCAGCCATTGGCTCCATACGATGGCGTCAAGTCCGCAAAGTGCCATAGCACCTCCGGTAAGACCGGCAATCAAAGCGTGGCTTTCACTCGTGGGAATCCCAAATGCCCATGCAAGCGTTGCCCAAAGAACGATGGCAAACATTGCCGCACAGAGGACGATGATTACCGTTTTTCCGTCAGCTTCACCGAAATTAACCATTTTTGTGATCGTTTCGGCAACTTCGTTGCTGATTTTGGTCATAACGAATACGCCGAGAAAATTAAACACCGCAGCCATCAGGATCGCCGCTCTTGGCGACATGCACCGCGTTACAACGCAGGTTGCAATTGCGTTCGGTGCATCGGTCCATCCGTTAACGAGAATTACGCCCAGCGTTAGTAAGACCGCAATAAACAACAAAGGATTTACTGTCATTTGATTTAGGAACTCTAAAATATCCATAAATTACCTTCTTTCGCGCGCTGGTATAACGTTCTCCGTGTTTGATGCGCCGGGGGGGAGTGACACCCAGTGTCCGAGGACAAAAAAGTATCTTGAAATATAGAATTTATAACACTATTATATCACATTTCAAAGAAAATTGCAAGCGCTTTTTTAGAATTACGGTTTATTGTTATGGAAATCTGTCAATGGAAATGCGGTTATTAACGGATTTTTTTTAATTCTATGTGCAATGCTTCTGTTTCAGAAATAAAAATGAGAATTATTTCAGATCTACCGTTCATTTACACATGTTTTTATCTTAAATTTGAAAAATGAGTTCCTTTTTTGTCTATTGTCAAAAATGTGTCGATTTTATTTTTTTTTCTTTAATTTTTTTTTATTATATTGACAATATTGTTTTCTCACGATATAATGTTGCTGTAATCGGGCAATATCGTTGCCCACAAAAAAATCAGGAGGTATTCCCTATGAAAAAAATCTCTGCAATCGCCCGGATCGTTGCCTTTGCAATGGTTCTGTGTCTTTGCGCCGCATTCGTCCCTTCTATGACCTTTGCGGCAGCAACCCCGGGAACCATCATCATCACCCCCGAAAACGGTGACGACATCGTCGTAGACGGAACAAACAAAACTGCCAAAGTAGGCAACGGCACCGTTACCTACGAAACGGCAGCCAGCAAGGTTATCTTGAACGGTATCAGCGCAAAAAAGATCTACTTCGAAATGAACGATGCCTTCACCGTTGAACTTGTGGGCGAAAACTTGCTTGCCAGTGAAGATGAAACCACGAACAATTTCCACGTAAAGCAAGGAAACGTAACGATCAACGGTTCCGGTTCTTTGAAGATAACGACTACCGAAAGCAATACGGCAGCCGGACTTCGAGCTGAAGATGATATCACCTTCGCCGGAGGCACCGTTGAGGTGACCGGCAGCAATCCGAACCTCGTCAGACCCCTTGACAACGTGACCATTACCGGCGGATCGTTGAAGATTGACTGCACGGGCAAGGATAACGCATTCCGTATTGCTTACGGAGATTTCCTGATGACCGGCGGAACGTTAGACATTACCGGACCTTCCCGGACCTTTAACGTTGAAGCGGGCGACGCTATCGTATCCGGCGGAACCATTAATATCACCTCTACCGGAGCCAGATCGTTCAACGCCGGCAAGGGTGCTATCGAGATCTCCGGCGGCACGATCAACATTAACGGTCTCTCTTCCTTGTTTTACGCTACCCAGATCGACATTTCGGAAGCAAAATCCGACGTTCCTACGATCATTACCGTAGAAGCAGCGGAAGGCGAAGCGTTTTGTGCGGTCAGCAATGATGAAAGCACCGGCATCATCAATCTCCAAAGCGGTAAAATTACCGGTTCCGGACTGTGCTTCGGCAAGCGTTCCGGGTCTGCCGGCGGCGGAATGACCATCGGAGCCAAGGTAACTATTGACTTTGACGCTCTCGCTATGCCGATCGATCCTACCGGTCAGATGGAAGTCTCCGTTGCGGACGGCGTTTTGGCAAGTGGCGTAGATATGAAATCACTCGAAGCCACCCATATTAAGACTGCAAACGTTGCAGGCTCCGGTGATTCGACGGACGCTTCTACTGACGCTTCCACCGATGCGTCCACGGACGCCTCTACTGATGCTTCTACCGATGCATCTACGGACGCTTCCACCGATGCTTCCACCAACGCATCTACGAATGCATCTACGAACGCATCTACGAATCCCGCTACCAAC
>JAZNDV010000075.1:0-4961 GCA_045588285.1 Eubacteriales bacterium | reverse complement strand
CCGGGTGCGATGCGGTGTGATTGGCTACGATATGTCCTTCCTCCGCCATTCGTTGAACCAACTCCGGTGCAGTTTCCATGTAATGTTTTACTAAGAAAAAAGCGGCAGGTACTTCGTGCTTTTTTAACGTATCTAAAATTTGTTTCGTATATCCGTTTTCATAGCCTGCATCAAAGGTCAGATAGATTTTCTTTGAATCTTTATCTCCGATGTAATATGCATCGTATTCCTTTAATTTTTCGGCACTGACGTTTCCCTGCGGGGCAGCGTTTGGAATTCCGAAAGATAACCCCCAATCGGAGCAAGCAAAGGCTTCTACTGTCTGAGCTTGCCCCGCGGCAATCATTGCCAAGACAAGGCAAAAGCAAACCGCCGTCAAGGCAATCATCTGCCAGTTCTTTTCCAGCGAATTCAAAATCCGTTCTGAAATTTTCATGTTCGTTCACTCCTTTTCCTTCCATTTTATGACATATCCTTTTCTTTTATCCATAAAATGAATTGAAAGGAGCGAACTTTGTGATAGGTTGGATTTGTTTTATTCTTATTGTCGTAGGGACGGTTTGCGGGATTATTTCGGGAAATCTGAACGCCGTTACAGAGGCGATTTTGTCGACTCCTGCAGAGACCGTAACGCTGCTTTTGAAAATCGGCGGATCCATTTGTTTTTTCAGCGGATTGATGCGTGTTGCGGAGGTCTCAGGATTGGTCAACCTCTTTTCTTCGGTTTTAGCGCGTCCCATCGGATTTCTGATTCCAAAAACAAAAAAAGATCCATCGCTGCGTTCTGCGGTCTCTCTGAATTTAGCGTCTAATTTTTTTGGGCTTGGAAACGCTGCCACGCCTTATGGAATCAAGGCGTCCGCTATGATGTCCGAAGGACGGGTCTCCCGGTCTCTTGCAACGTTTCTTTTGTTAAATACTTGTTCGGTTCAATTGATCCCAACCACTGTTTGCGCCTTACGTCAAGCCAATGGTGCAAAAAACGCATTGGACATCTTACCGGCAGTTTGGCTGGTTCAAATTTTGTCTTGCACCACAGGTATTCTTTTAACGAAACTCTTCTTCCGGGTGGCAAAATGAGTGGAATTCTTCCGATTTTGATGACTTTTGTGTTTGGTTACGGGTTGATACGTAAAATCCCGATATTTTCCCATTTTTGCGATGGTGTTAAGGACGGAATGAAGGTGTGTCTGCAAATTTTTCCAACCTTGCTTCTGATGTTGATCTCAGTTGCAATCTTTCGTTCGTCTGGAGCAATGGACCTGCTGATTTCGTTCCTTGCTCCGGTCTGTCAATTTTTTTCAATTCCACCTCAAATCCTGCCGTTGGCACTCGTTCGTCCCCTGTCCGGCGGCGGTGCTTTGTCCGTTTGCGAAGACTTACTTAAAACTTACGGTGCCGATTCTCTCATCGGACGTATGGCGGCGGTATTGTCCGCATCTACAGAAACTACCTTTTACACTTTGGGCGTGTACTTGCCACGGACAAAACAAAGCGGCACAGGCAAAATTCTCGCCTGCGCCGTGGTTTGCGATTTAATAACGATATTTCTAACAATTTTTATAATTAGTATTGACTAATCCAAGATGTAAATCCTAAATCTGCAATAGTTATTCCAACGCGATACTCTTTAAGAACCCAATCTAAATAGTCAATTAAGTCGGGAAGATCGATATTAGCACATTTGATAACATCGTTTTTTATAGATAAATCCCCGTCGTATGTACTATAGGAAACGGTGGAATCATAATTGTAAATTTGAGGGTTTATATATCCAAAAAGTTGGTTTTTATCAGCATCATAGTTATATGTATAGGTATCAAGTGTAATGTATGTAGAGTATGTTACGTCTTCAAGTACTTCATATCTGAATAAATCAATCACATCATAAATGGTACTATAGCCCAACATATAGGTTACTCCGTTTTGGTTAAGTTCTATGCGATAATTAGACTCGACTTTTCTTCCGTTTTGTTTTAACCATAGGACTAAATAATTATAAGTGTTCTTTTTATCGACAGTTCCACATGTGGAACATTTATAATTTGTATAGGTATGACTTGCATTAGTATAATTGTCTTTATAACAGTGTCCGCATAAAGAGCAAGTATATGTTGTGTATCCCTGTGTTGAACAGGTTGCTGGTGTGACAGAAATTGAATAATTGTGATTTCCATTGGTGTAATTGTCTTTGTAAGTATCTCCACACACAGAACATGTATACGTGGTATATCCTTGGGCTGTGCAGGTTGCAGATGTCACAGATTTTGAATAGTTATGTGAAAGTGTTGGCGTTTCATCTGTGATGTAACTATCTTTACAATATGTGCAGGTGTATGTTGTATATCCTTTCGATGTACAGGTGGCATAGGTGATTTCCGAGGTGTAATTATGATTTAACGCCGGTTTTTCGTCTGCGATATAGGAGTGCCCGCAATTACAAGCATATTGCGTAAATCCTTTGGATCTACAGGTGGGGGCCGTTATTGTAGTTGAATAATTGTGCACATGGGATTGGGTAGAAGTGCTTTGAGAGTTCGTGTCTGTTGAGGTGGAGAATGATTGGGTAACATTACTTTCTGTGGTTTCAACATTGCTCATGATTGTGTCGGACTCTGAATTCGTAGATGTGACATTTGGAGAAGGTGTAACGGCGACATTGGAATTTTGCGGAGTTTCGTCACAGGCGACAAGTGTTGTCATCAGGAACAAGCCAAATAAGATTGTTGCGAATTTTTTCATGGTGTTTTCCTCCTAAAAATAAAAAAGTGTGTCTCCAATAAGAGACACACCGGAAAAGCGTATCCCTCATTGTTGTCACACAATTGCATTCTATCCATGAAAAGATATAGGCAAAGAGAGAAAACACTTTTTACCAAAGTATTTTCCCATGGATAGAATTATATATGCAATTTGTGTGACGGTCATATTATACCATAAATGATGGTTTTTGTCAATATGTAAGGGAAATAGTAAAAAATGGTTCTATAATTGCCGACTGCTATTATAGAACCCAAAAATATTTAGTTTTCCGGCGGAAGTATTTCCGCCGGTATTTGGCTTTTCTTTGGTTACTTTCTTTTCTCCGGAAAAGAAAGTAACGTCAACTCCCCGTAAACTTACTTCTCCGCCAGTCTCCGCCCCATGAGAACGCCCATGACGGACGCCATCATCAGTCCGCGGGTCCAGCCGCTGGAGTCTCCCAGGCAGTACAGACCGGGAACGTTGGTGTTGAAGTCTTTGTCCATGTTGACCCGATTGCTGTAGAACTTTAATTCCGGGGAGTAGAGCAGGGTTTCCGTCGATGCAAACCCAGGGACTACGTGGTCGAGAGCGTGGATAAAATTGATAATATTGGTCATCGCCCGGTAGGGAATGGCTGCGGTAATATCTCCCGCAACCGCGTCGGGCAGGGTCGGTTTCAGATTGGAATGGCTTAATTCCTTTTCCCATGTCCGTTTTCCGTCCAAAATATCTCCAAACCGCTGTACCAAAATGTGACCGTTGGCAAGCATATTGGACAATTCTCCTACCTTTTGCGCGTAAGCGATCGGTTGATTGAAGGGGACGCTGAAATTGTGAGAGACCAGAATCGCAAGGTTTGTGTTGTTGGATTTCAGCTCCTTGTAGGAATGTCCGTTGACCACCGCCAGGTCGTTATCGTAGTTTTCCTGACTTACGAATCCACCGGGATTCTGACAGAAGGTACGGACTTTGTTCTTGAAAGGCAGGGGATAGCCAATCAATTTGGATTCATACAAAACTTTATTGACCTGCTCCATGACTTCGTTGCGGACTTCCACCCGAACCCCGATATCTACCGTTCCGGGACGGTGTTCGATTCCGTGTTCCGTACAAAGTTTTTCCAACCATTCTGCTCCTCTGCGCCCGGTTGCGACTACTACGTCGTCTGCGAAAACGGTCAGTTCTTCCGTGCCTTTTTTCAAATAAGCGCCTTTGCAGATGTGATTCTCAATGAAAAGGTCGGTACATTCATATCCAAACATCATTTCTACGCCGTTGTTCAGTAGATACTGTTCGATGGCATAATAAATATCCTGGGCTTTTTCCGTGCCCAAATGTCGAATGGGGCAATCCACTAATTTCAAACCCGCCTGAATGGCGCGCTTGCGGATTTCCTTTACTTCTTCGGGGTTGCTGACTCCCTCAACATGCTTGTCCGCGTAAGCCAAAGCAAAGTAAGGACTTCTCCTAAATGTGAGGTATGCGGCAAGAAAACTCGTAGCCACAGAGATCGTGCTTGGTATGATATTGGAAGTACCGAAATATCTCAAAATGAAATAGAATAAAATTGTAATTACGATCGTTAAGAACCACATTATGATGGTTTCCGTCTTTGTGATCGTATTTACCTTAACTTCTGATTTGTTCCCGTTGAATGGATTTTTAATCCAAGAAATCAGAGCGAAAACAGCGATTGGCATTGTCATTCCAAGATAAGTAATCATTTCGCCGTAATAAGCAAATGAATATGAGATAATTCCGTAAATAACGCTGAAGATCAGCATTAAGAATTGTCCAAAAGGATTTCCCTTTGCATTGAAAATCAGAGACGTGACACCGATTAACGATGCACATAAGTTTTGGTAGTTTTCTCTATCGAAGAGAATAAAAGAAAGTAAGATAAAAACGACGGATATCGTCCATAATGCTTTTTCTACATTTGAGAAGTATTGCATTATCTTGCTTAACTTTTGCATTGTTACCTCCAAAAAAATCAGCATTCGTAAACACATCTTCTAAGACCTAACGATGTGTAAACGAATGCGTCTGCATTACACTACCCGGTGGCAGTTGATTGTACGATTTTGATTTTAGACTGTTAAACGGTATGCCGTGAAACGATGAATTTTCAGACAATGAATAAAATGGAGCGAACTCGGAAAGACCGATTGCGATCTCGCCACTTTGGCACCCCCAACAGGAATCGAACCTGTAAC
>JAZNDV010000074.1:0-3772 GCA_045588285.1 Eubacteriales bacterium | reverse complement strand
AGGTCAAAGGTGTACTTTTCATTCAAAAACGCCAAAATATCGTTGGTTACCACGGTGAAGATCTGATTGGAATTTCCTTGATAAAGAAGGGGGAATCCGTTCTTTTTCAGCGCGTCCCGGATCTTGTCCGCCTGGCGGTTGGCTTTTTCGGAAATTTCGGTATACAGCCCGTCGGTGAACAGAGTCAAAAACTGCAGTCCCAGCAGTCTGCCCTTCGCAAGCATACCGCCCCGCTGTTTGAGAATATAGCGGAAATCGGATTTCAGTTCCTTTTTCAGAACCATCACCGCTTCTCCGAACAACGCCCCGCACTTGGTTCCGCCAATGCACAGAACGTCTACTTTCGCCGCGATCTCCTCCAGCGTCAGATCGTTGCCTCCGGCGGTCAGAGCATACGCCAGCCGGGCGCCGTCCAGATACAGAGGAATGTGGTAAGCACGGCAGATGCGGGAAAGATCGTACAGTTCCTGCCGGGTATATAACGTTCCGTTTTCGGTGGGGTGGGAAATATAGACCATGCCGGGCTGAACGGTATGTTCGTGGTTCGGGTCGGCGTAGTGGGCGTTGATCACGTCTTCCACCTGCTTTGCGGTGATCTTTCCGTCGGCGGAAGGCAGGGGAAGAACTTTGTGACCGGTGGCTTCAACGGCGCCCGATTCGTGGACGGCGATGTGTCCCGACTCTGCCGTCAGGACCCCTTGATGGGGGCGCAGCAACGCCGAAATTACGGTGGCGTTTGCCTGGGTTCCTCCCATGAGAAAATGAACGTCAGCCTCCGGTGCCTTTGCGGCGGAACGGATCAGTTCCCTTGCGGTGTCGCAATAGGGGTCGCACCCATACCCGACGGTCTGCTCCAGATTGGTTTGGGTCAAAGCTTTCAGAATTCGAGGGTGGCACCCCTCTTGGTAGTCGCTGGCAAAACGGTACATCATCAAAATCCTCTCTTTATGTAAAATATGAAATTAGTTTCAAAGGAATAGGGTGGTGTTTTAAGAAAACAGTCCGCCGAACACCGGAAGCGAAAACACCCACCACAGCAGGGGTGCAAACAGCAGGGCAGGAAGATAATTTGCTACCTTGATCTTGGTCACCCCTAAAAGATTCAGTCCCAATGCTACGATCATCAACGACCCGGCACAGGTCATGGCTTGAACGGCGCCGTCGGTGAGAAGGGGTTGCAGCACCTGAGCCAGCAACACCAACGCCCCTTGAAAGAGGAACACGAATCCGGCGGCGAACAGAACCCCGATCCCCAAGGAAACGGCGAGCATCATCGAAGAGCAGAGATCCAGCAGCGATTTGGTGAATAACAGGGTATTATCCCCGGAAATTCCGGCGTTGAGCGATCCGACCATCGTCATGGCTCCCACGCAGAAGAGCAACGACGCGGTGACGAATCCCCGGGCAACGGTGCCCGATTCGGACTTGGAAAAGCCATGTTCCACCCACCGTCCTAAGCGGTCGATCCCGCCGTCGATATTCAACAGAAATCCGACGATCGCCCCCAATACCATCGCAATGATGATCAGAAGTACGTTAGCTCCGTTAATCATTCCGTCGGCACCGATATACAACGTGCAAAGGGCAAGGGCGGTCATCACGCCTCCGGATACTTTTTGGGGAATGGTTTTTTTGAACAAAAGTCCCACGGCGCTTCCTGCGAGAACCGCCAAGGTGTTTACAAGCACTCCAAGCATTGTTTTAATTCCTAACGACGATGAAAATAAGAAGATAAAGAATTCCGATCAACACCGGTTGATGGAACAGATAGATCCACAAAGAATATCTCCCCGCAACGCAGAGGGCGTTGCTTTTTCCCCGAAGGGCGGGAATCAGCGACCGCTTTTGGCGGTACAGGGTTTTTCCGAGAAAATATCCCACCGCTACGACCCCGGCACAGGGAAACACCGGAAACCAGTCCGCGCCGTAGCTCACCGTCCCCAGCGCCACACCGGCAAGGTCTTCCGATCCCATGGAATACAAGACCGGTGCGTCGTACCATTTCAGGGAAAATCCGATCAAAACAATCACGGTTCCCAAGATCAGTGCCGCGTATTTCCCGATTTTTTCTCCGAACAGAGAGCAGATCCAGCAAAGAAACGTTCCCGCTGCCATGGCTGAAAGGACGCCGAACAAAATGGTACAGCCAAGATCGAAAAACAGATCCAGCAAAACCGTAACTACGGTGATCCCTGTGGCGGCAAGGGCGATTTGTCCCACCCGCTTCAGAGGTCGTTTCGTTAACGCCGAACCGATGCCCGCCAAGAGCAAAAACGCCGTGGCAAAAATATAATGCAACGCCAAACGCCAAGAAGAAAAGGCAACGGTTTCGCCGAATTTTCCCAAAGTTGCAATGAGTTCGAATTCGGAATAGGGAAACCAGTAGGGCAGGCAGTAAAAATCATAGGCGAGATGATCGAGGCACATCATCACCAGCAGGAGCCCCCGGAGAAAATCCAGTTCAAAGATCCGCTGCGTTTGAACGGTTCTCATTTGGGGAATTCCAATCCCAGATGGTTGCAGGCCGCCTCGGTGACGCAACGTCCCCGTTGGGTGCGAACCAAAAATCCGATCTGCATCAGATAAGGTTCGTACACGTCTTCGACGGTGACCGCTTCTTCTCCGATCATGGCAGCCAAGGTCTCCAATCCCACGGGTCCGCCCCGGAACTGCTGAACGACGGCAGTAAGCATGCGGCGGTCCAGTGCGTCCAATCCTAATTTGTCGATATCCAACCTGCGGAGTGATTCATCGGCGATCTCGTCGGTGATGACCCCGTCTCCCAAAACCTGAGCAAAGTCCCGCACCCGCTTCAGCAAGCGGTTTGCGATGCGTGGGGTTCCCCGGGAGCGGGAAGCGATCTCGTGGGCACCGGATTCGGTGATGCCGATATTCAGAATGGAAGCGGAACGCTTGATGATCTGCTCCAGCTCTTCCACTTTATACAGGTCTAACCGTAACAGAACTCCGAACCGATCCCGGAAGGGGGAGGCAAGCTGTCCGGAGCGGGTAGTGGCGCCGATGAGGGTGAATTTGGGAAGGTCAAAACGAATGGAACGGGCGGAAGGACCTTTGCCTAAAATCACGTCGAATTCGTAATCTTCCATGGCGGGGTAGAGAATTTCTTCCACCGTTCGGGAAAGACGGTGAATTTCGTCGATAAACAGAATGTCCCCTTCTTGCAGGTTGGTCAGGAGTGCTACGATATCTCCGGCCTTTTCCAAGGCGGGACCGCTGGTGATCCGAATGGAGACCCCCATTTCTGCCGCTACGATGTTTGCAAGAGTTGTCTTTCCCAACCCCGGGGGGCCGAAAAACAAAATATGATCCAGCGCATCTCCCCGCTGTTTTGCGGCTTCAATGAAGATCCGGAGATTTTCCTTCGCCTGAACCTGACCGATGTAATCGTCGAGCCGTTGCGGGCGGAGATTTTCCGGATCGTCGGAAGGCTCGATGGTGCGGGTAGAAAGCAAACGATCGTCAAATTCCATATCTTATCCCCCTTAAATCGTCGAAAGGATCCGCAACGCCTGACGTACCAGGTCGTTGGTGTTGTCGGCAGTGCATTTTTCCAGCGCCTTTGCCGCATCGTGTTTGGAATATCCCAACGCCACCAAAACGCCGGTTGCTTCTTCCGCCGCTTCCTTGCCGGCGGCAGCCGCCATGGCTTGTGCTTCGGAAACCTTGACGTTGGTTTTTGCGATCTTATCTTTTAATTCCAGACAAATTCTTTGTGCCAGCTTGGGACCGACTCCGTTGGCTTTGGAGATCT
>JAZNDV010000073.1:0-2891 GCA_045588285.1 Eubacteriales bacterium | reverse complement strand
TACCACACCGCAATCCGCATCTGCACCTCGTGGGCAACGGATGATGAGGCGGTAAAAGACCTGATCGATTCCATCAAAGCAGCCGCCGTCTAAAGAACGGAGATCCGAAAATAAGTGTAAAATTCGAAATTATAAAATCGCCCGGTGCAGGTAATTGCACCGGGCTTCGCTTTTCTTTTTTAGTTTTTTCTTTCTTTTCGGGAAGAGAGAGAAAAACATTCCGTCAAACGGATTTCACAACACTTTCCGCGTAACGGACGGTTGCCATGGCGTCTTTGCCGTAGGCGTCAGCGCCGATCCTTTCCGCATACTCCGGAGATAAGACCGCGCCGCCTACGATGATCTTACACCAAGGGGCAGTTTCCCGCAACAAGCGGATCGTTTCTTCCATGGCCGGGACTGTAGTCGTCATCAGCGCCGACAGTCCTGCGATAGGAGCGTTGCGAGCAACAACTGCGTCGGCAACGGCTTGCGGGGGCACGTCTTTGCCCAGATCAATCACGGAAAATCCGTAATTCTCCAGCAATAGTTTTACAATATTTTTCCCGATATCGTGAACGTCCCCCTTCACCGTAGCAAGGACGAAGGGACCTTTTCCTCCGTTTTCCCCCGGCGCGGAGCGCAAGGTGGATTTGATCTGTTCAAAGGCTTCCTTTGCCGCTTCGGCGCTCATCAGAAGCTGGGGCAGATATACGGTTTTTTCCTCAAACCCTTTTCCAACCTCGTCCAACGCCGGAATGATCTCCCGGTTCACGATCTCCAAGGGCGGAAGCGTTTGTAATAATTCCTTCGTAATTTTCCCGGCTTCCGTCTTCAATCCCTTGCAAACAGCGGATTTCAAACTCTTTTGAATCGGATTGTCAATTGCCGCCGCCGTTCCCGGTTTCGGTTCGGTCAGAACGGGCAGCGTTTCGGCAAAGGCGATGTAGCCGGCACAGTTTTCGTCTCTGCCGTGGAGCAGCCGGTGGGCGTAATAGACCTTCATCATCTCCGTCGAGTGGGGGTTCATGATGGCGGCGGAAAGTCCTTGTTGCAGGGCTTCGGCGAAGAAGACCCCATTGACCGTATCCCGATTGGGCAATCCGAAAGAGACGTTGGAGATGCCCAGGGACGTACGGCAACCCATGGCGTGCAACCGGCGGAGACATTCCAAGGTCACCGAGGGCGCGTTTTTGTCCGCAGAAACGGTCATCGCTAAGGGATCAAAAATCAAATCGTGCGTTCCAATGCCGTATTCCTTTGCCGCCGAAAGAATCTTTTCAGCAATACGGATCCGTCCGTCGGCGGTGTCGGGGATCCCCGATTCGTCCAAGGTCAAAGCAATGGCAACTCCCCCGTATTTTTTCAGCAGAGGGAAAAGGGTGTGCATACTTTCTTCTTTTCCGTTGACGGAGTTGATCAGCGCTTTCCCGTTGTATTTCCGCAACGCCCGTTCCATGGCGGCGGGGTCGGAAGTGTCGATCTGCAGGGGGAGATCGGTCACCGATTGCAGGGCGCAGACCGTTTCAGACAAAAGCGAGACCTCGTCAACGTCCGGTAATCCCACGTTCACGTCCAGCACCTGAACGCCTTTTTCCTGCTGTTTCAAGCCTTCCTGCAGGACGTATCCCAGATCCCCTTCCCGCAACGCCTGTTGAAACCGCTTTTTCCCCGTGGGGTTGATGCGCTCCCCGATGAGAATAGGATCTTGATCAAAGGTGACGGCGTGGGTGTAAGAGGTGATCCGGCAAAATGTTTTCCTTTCAAGAGGCTTTGGTGTGATGTTTTTTGCCGATGAAATCAACTTTTCGATATATTCCGGGGTCGTTCCGCAACAACCGCCGGCGATGCGAACCCCCTGTTCCATCTGTCCGGCAACGCTTTTGGCAAATTCGGCGGGAGTAATATCAAAGACCGTCCTTCCCCCTTCGTTACGCGGCAGACCCGCATTGGGTTTCAAGATCACCGGTACCGAGGCGGCGGCAACGATGCGGTCCACGATCGGTTTTAATCGGTCGGGGCCCAAGGAACAGTTTGCCCCCACCCCGTCGGCTCCCATACCTTCCAGCAGGGCAACCATAGTTTCCGGGTCGGCACCGTTCAGCAACCGTCCGTCTTCCCCATAAGCGTTGGAAACGAAAACCGGAAGACCGCAGACTTCTTTTGCCGCCAAAAGCGCCGCTTTCGTTTCATAGGAATCGTTCATGGTTTCGATAAAGATCAGATCCACGCCCCATTGGGCACCGAGTCTCACCGTTTCTTTGAACAGATCCACGGCTTGTTCAAAATCAAAATCTCCCAAAGGCTTCAACAGCCGTCCGGAGGGACCCACGTCCAAGGCAATAAATTTTTCTTGCGTTCCGCAGGATTCCTGCCCGGCTTCCCGGACGATCTTCACGGCTTCGGAAATAATTCTGCTCAATTCTTCCCGGTCAAATTTGAGAAGATTTGCCCCAAAGGTATTGGTACAGACCACGTTGCTCCCCGCATCGTAATAGGCGCGGGCGATGGATTTCACTTCTTCCCGGTGGGTCAGATTCCACCGCTCCGGAAGTTCTCCCGGCTGCAATCCCTTTTGTTGCAAGAGCGTTCCGGTGCCGCCGTCTAAAAACAGAAGATGATCTTTTACGTATTCTTTCAGATTCATAGCTCTTTTATTTTCCTAAAATATCCGATAAATTTTCTTGAATTTTCCGGGCAACGTCCGGCTTGTTCATAGAATACACGTGAACGTTGGTGATATTATTGGCGAACAGATCGATGATCTGGTCGGTGGCGTAGGCAATGCCAGCCTGCTTCATAGAATTCGGATCGCTTCCGAATTTATCCACGATAGACTTGAACCGCTGAGGCATAAAAGAGCCGGACAGTTTGACGGCGCGCTCCACCTGATTGGCGTTGGTGATGGGCAT
>JAZNDV010000072.1:0-4921 GCA_045588285.1 Eubacteriales bacterium | reverse complement strand
ATTTTTTTCATAATTGTTTGCTGATGAAATCCTCAATTTTCAGTTTGCGAAACAAACACGAGGCAACGAGGCCGGACGTGTGTTTTTGCTATTCTCCGTCGGCGATATCCCTTCGAAATTTGAAAAAAATGTGTCATTATTGGGAAAAATTGTAATCATTATCTTTTTATCTCTTGAAAGATTCAGAAACGCGTGTTATAATAGGCAGTAATAAAACGTTTGGAGGTGTCCTGTTGAAACGGCTGATTTCTTTGATCGTGCCTTGCTACAACGAGGAAAAGGCTTTGCTGCACTTTCTCCCGGAAGTGTTTCGTGTTGCCGCAGAGATGAAAGACAAGGCGGAATTTGAAATTTTATTCGTAGACGACGGTTCGAAGGACGGAACCCTTCCGCTTCTTCGGAAGTTTGCAAAAGAAGACGCCCGCGTAAAGTATCTTTCGTTTTCCCGGAATTTTGGAAAAGAAGCCGCTATGTACGCTGGATTTTGCAATGCCAAAGGGGATTACGTTGCAGTGATCGATGCAGATCTGCAAGACCCGCCGGCGTTGTTGCCGAAAATGTTTGACATGTTGGAATCCGGCGAATACGACAGTATCGCCACCCGCCGGGTTACCCGCGCCGGGGAACCGAAAATCCGCTCCATATTTGCCCGGATGTTTTACAAGATTATCAATCGGATCTCCGATGCGGATATTGTCGACGGCGCCCGGGATTATCGGTTGATGCGCCGGGAAATGGTGGACGCAATCGTGGCTATGGGGGAACGCAACCGCTTTTCGAAAGGCATTTTCGGTTGGGTTGGCTTCAAAACCTTCTGGCTGCCTTACGAGAACGTAGAACGGGTTGCAGGGGAGACGAAGTGGAGTTTTTGGAAACTCTTCCGCTATTCTATTGACGGATTCGTTAACTTCTCTCAAGCGCCGCTTACGATTTCTGCTTTTATCGGCGGATTGTTCACGGTCTTGTCTGTTTTGGCAATTATCTTCATCGTGGTACGTAAGCTTTGCTTCGGCGGTTCCAGCGTTGACGGCTGGGCATCCTTGGTGTGTATTACGACGTTTATCGGCGGATTGCAGTTGGCATGTCTGGGAATTATCGGTCAATATTTGTCGAAAACTTACTTGGAAGTAAAGCGTCGTCCTCATTATATTTTGAAGGAGACCAACGATGAAACCGCCGATCGGATCCGGTAACGGTTTCGTTCCTCTTAGGAAAGGATTTTTTTAATGCAAATGGTAAAACGATTTTTACAATGCGTCCGGGAATATAAGACCGCCACGATTCTTACGTTGATATTTATCGTCGGAGAGTCTGTCATCGAATGTTTGATTCCCTTTATTACAAGCGACTTGATTGATACCATTCAATCGGGTGCCGATCTGTCGATGATCTTAAAGACCGGATTTATTTTAGTGGGATTGGCGGTTCTTTCCCTCGCTTGCGGAACCATCGCCGGTTTCACCTGCGCGAAGGCTTCTGCCGGATTTGCCAAAAATCTGCGGAGGGATCTGTTCCACCGTATTCAAGACTTTTCCTTCGAAAATATAGATAAGTTTTCGTCGTCTTCTCTTGTTACCCGCATGACCACCGACGTAATGAACGTGAGAATGTCTTATATGATGTTGATCCGTATTGCGGTGCGAGCTCCGTTGATGCTGATCTTTTCCGTAATTATGGCGTTTCTTATGGGCGGTTCTTTGGCGCTGTCCTTCGTCGTTGTGATTCCGTTCCTCGTCACAGGTCTTATGTTGGTCGCGCGGTATGCGATGCCTGCCTTCCGCCGTGTTTTCAAAAAATACGACCGATTGAACGAATCTATCGAAGAGAACGTCCGAGCCATGCGTGTGGTCAAGGGATTTTCCCGAGAGGATTATGAAAAAGAGAAATTCGGATTTGCCGCAGAGGATATTCGCAAAGACTTTACCCGCGCAGAGCGAATGGTAGCATTAAACTCTCCTTTGATGCAATTCTGTGTCTATTTCAATATGATTTTCGTTCTCTCCGTAGGCGCATATCTCATCGTTCAAAGCGGCGGAAGTGTGGTTGGAGTCGGCGATATTACCGCAATGCTGACTTACGGCATGCAAATCCTGATGCAGTTGATGATGCTTTCCATGATCTATGTGACCTTAACCATGTCCGGGGAATCCATGAAGCGGATTCTCGAAGTGCTTGATGAAAAATCCACCCTTTCCAGTCCGGAAGATCCTGTCATGACTGTGTCCGACGGGTCGATTGATTTTAATAACGTAAACTTCAAATATTCCGCAAAAGCAAAACGCTATGCTCTTTCCGACGTTGATATTCATATTAAATCAGGTATGACCGTCGGGATTATCGGCGGTACCGGATCCGGAAAATCTTCGTTTGTTCAGTTGATTCCCCGTCTCTACGATGTGACGGACGGATCGGTTCGGGTTGCCGGGGTGGACGTTCGGGATTACGATATCGAAACTTTGCGCTCTTCCGTGGCGATGGTTTTACAGAAAAATCTTCTGTTTTCCGGAACGATTAAAGAAAACCTCCGCTGGGGGAATGAAAACGCCACGGATGAAGAAATTCGTCAGGCATGTATTCTCGCGCAAGCAGATGAGTTTATTCAATCTTTTCCCGACGGTTACGATACTTACATTGAACAGGGCGGAACGAACGTGTCCGGCGGTCAGAAGCAGCGGCTCTGTATTGCCCGTGCCTTGTTGAAAAAACCGAAAATTCTGATTTTAGACGATTCCACCAGTGCGGTCGATACCAAAACCGATGCTTTGATCCGAGCCGGATTTAAGAAATTCATTCCCGAAACCACGAAGATTATTATCGCCCAGCGGGTTGCTTCCGTTCTCGACGCGGATATGATCATCGTGTTGGAAAACGGTTCCGTTGAGTCTGTGGGAACCCATGAAGAATTATTAAAGACCAGCGAAATCTACCGCGAAGTGTATGAGCAGCAGACGAATGGAGGTGAGCATCGTGAGTAAGCCTATGCCTATGAAGGGCCCCGGAAGACAGCCCGGACCCGGCGGACGGAAGATCGATTTTAAGATCCTTGGCCGGGTTATGAAGTTGTTGTTTTCCTCCTATCCCGTATTGCTTCCAATCGTCTTGGTTTGCATTGTTTTTGCCTCTGCCGTAGCTTCCGTTCCGTCAATTTTCCAGCAGAAGGTTTTGAAAGTAATCGTTTCTTATCTGGAAGCCGGATCCACCGATTGGCGTGCCGCCATGGGGGAGGTAATTCCCCTCGTTTTGATTCTTGCCGGGCTTTACGTTTGTTCTATCGTTTTAATTACGGTTCAGACCCAATTGATGGCGTACATTACCCAAGGGTTTTTATGCAAACTCCGCCGAAAAATGTTTGACGGAATGCAAAATCTTCCAATTAAATACTTTGATACCAACAAACACGGCGATATTATGAGTTATTATACGAACGATATCGACACGTTGCGTCAGTTGGTTTCCCAGTCTCTTCCGAGTGTTTTACAGGCGCTGATCGTGGTTACGTCCGTACTGACCATCATGCTTTGGTATAGTGTTTGGATGACCTTGGTGGTTTTACTCGGGGTGGTTGCCATGTTCTTTGTAACGAAAGTCGTTGGCGGCGGATCTGCGAAATATTTCATTCGTCAACAAAAGGCTTTCGGCAAAACCGAAGGTTATATTCAAGAAATGATGAACGGGCAAAAAGTTATTAAAGTCTTTTGTCGGGAAGAAAAGACAAAAGAAGGCTTTGATCAACTCAACGAAGGCCTTTTTGACGTTGCGTTCCGGGCTCATGCTTACGCAAATATGATGGGCCCTATTATCGGGAATATCGGTAATATTCTCTACGTCCTCGTTGCAATCTTCGGAGGCTTGTTCCTCTTGTTCGAAACTCCGAATCTCGCCATTTCCGGACTTGCATTTTCCATAGACATCGTTGTTCCGTTTCTGAATATGACGAAACAATTTACCGGAAATATGAACCAAGTTTCACAGCAGTTCAACCAGATCGCCATGGCTCTCGCCGGTGCGGAACGTGTCTTTGATCTGATGGATCAGCAGCCGGAAGCCGACGACGGATACGTTACTTTAGTTAACGCGAACGTCGCGCAAGATGGTACCATCTCCGAGTCAAAAACCCATACCGGTCGTTGGGCTTGGAAGCACCCCCATAATGACGGAACTCTCACTTATACTTTGTTGCAAGGGGACGTCCGTATGACGGAAGTGGACTTTGGATATGAAGAAGGAAAGACCGTTCTTCACGACGTTTCTGTTTATGCAGAACCGGGACAAAAGGTCGCCTTTGTAGGTGCTACCGGTGCGGGAAAAACCACCATTACCAATCTGATTAACCGATTTTATGATATTGCCGACGGGAAGATCCGTTACGACGGAATCAACATCAATAAGATCAAAAAATCCGATCTGCGCCGTTCTCTCGGCATTGTTCTTCAGGAAACGAATTTGTTTACCGGTACGGTGATGGAAAATATCCGCTACGGAAATTTGGACGCTACCGACGAACAATGCGTTTCCGCTGCGAAGTTGGCTGGGGCAGACGATTTTATTACCCGGTTGCCCGACGGTTATGATACGATGATTTCTGGTAACGGCTCAAATCTTTCCCAAGGGCAGCGGCAGTTAATCTCCATTGCCCGCGCTGCCGTAGCCGATCCCCCGGTTATGATTTTGGACGAAGCAACATCTTCCATTGACACGCGTACCGAGGCGATCGTTCAACGCGGTATGGACAAATTAATGGAAGGGCGCACCGTTTTTGTGATTGCACACCGTCTTTCCACTATCATGAATTCCGACGTAATCATGGTTCTTGATCACGGAAGAATCATTGAACGCGGAAATCATGAAAAACTTCTTTCGGAAAAAGGAACTTATTATCAGCTTTACACCGGAGCTTTCGAATTGGAATAAAAAGTCAGGT
>JAZNDV010000071.1:0-1938 GCA_045588285.1 Eubacteriales bacterium | reverse complement strand
TTGCCGAATGCCGTGCCCCCGGTTCTGTGGAACGGGACGTGATCAAAAAGATCCAATCCTCCGGTTTACCTTGTGTTTTGGTCTTGAACAAGATCGACAGAATTCGTAAGGACGAGATCCTCAAGGTCATTTCTGCATACGCGGAATTGCATGAATTCGAATCTATCGTTCCTATTAGTGCCTTACAGCGGGACGGTGTGAAAATCGTCCTCGATGAGATACTCAAGCACGTGGAAGAATCTCCCGTGGTTTATTATCCCACCGATGCCGCCACCGATCGCTCTGAGCGGTATCTTGCGAGCGAATTAGTTCGGGAAAAACTTCTGCGCAATCTCCGGGAAGAAGTACCTCACGGAACTGCGGTGGAAACGGTTTTGTTCAAAGACCGGGAGGACGGAAATCTTACCGAAATTTACGTTAACATTATTTGCGAACGGGAATCCCATAAAGGCATCATTATCGGAAAACAAGGTACGATGCTGAAAAAGATTGCTACTGAGGCACGATCGGAGATCGAAAATATGCTGGGACGCAAAGTTTATCTGGAATGCCGCGTCAAGGTAAAAGAAGATTGGCGCAACAACGAAAGTCTGATCAACGAATACAACGAATTTTAAGGAGTAACCTGTATGGAAGTGGTTACTGACGGTGTCGTCCTGAAAGCTCGTCCCTACGGCGAGAGGGATATGATTCTGACCCTTCTTACTCCCGAACACGGTAAGATTACCGTACTTGCGCGCTCCGTTGGAAAAAATAAAAAACAATCGGTTCTGTATGCGCAAAATTTCGTCTTTTCCCATTACGTTCTTTTTAAGGGAAAAGGTATGTACGTGGTCAATTCTGCCGACGTGGAAGAGGCTTTTTATGGTCTTCGTGAAGATATTTCCCGCCTTGCTTTGGCACAGTATTTTGCTGACGTTGCCGCAAAAAGCGGCGAGGAGACCGACGCTGCCGCCCTCTGCTCCCTGCTTCTGAATTCTTTGTATCTTTTAAGTGTTACCGACATCGATGAACGATTGATCAAATTGGTCTACGAAACGAAATACTGCATAATAGAAGGGGTTTTCCCCGAAGTCGTCTGCGCCCGTTGCGGGAAAGAGCCGGTCAAATGGTCTTTTCAATCCGGCTTTTGTTGTGAAGATTGCGGAAACGGGTATCCGATGACTTCCGGCATGATCTCTGCTTTGCGTCATATTTCCCAAAACGAAGGAAAAAAAGCGTACTTGTTCTCCATGAATGAGGATTCTCTTCACTATTTATCAAAATTACTGTCCGATTACATTTTGTTCGTTACAGATACACACTTTTTGTCTCTGGAATACTATCGCTCCATCCGAACTCTACTTTGAAAGGTTTCACCGCCATGGATGAACTGATCCCCCTTGAATATCATAAGATTCTCGAACGCCTTTCGGTGCACGCCATTTCCGAACCGGCAAAAGAATTGTGTCGGGATCTAAAACCCCATAAAACTCCTGCCGATGCCCGAAAGGCATTGGAAGAAACCGATGCTGCCATGGCGATCTTACAGCGTTATGGCGCTCCGTCCTTTTCGGATTTGAAAAATATCGTGTCTTCTGCCCGGCGGGCGCAAAACGGAGCAACTCTTTCAATTCCTGAACTTATTGCGATTGCTGATCTATTACGTATCGTTCGCGGATTGAGAGAAAACCGCCCTTCGGAAAGCGGAGCGCTGAGTGAATATTTTGATACTCTCGTTCCCGACGTGATGCTGGAAAACAGTATCAACGCCGCCTTCCCCTCCCCGGAAGAGGTTTCCGATGCCGCATCTTCCGCCTTGCGGGATATTCGCCGGAAACAATCTGCCGCCCGGGCAAAGATACGCAACGTTTTGGATAGTTATCTTCGTTCTGCCGGGCAATATTTGCAAGACGCTATCGTAACCATTCGTAACGACCGTTACGTGTTGCCGGTTCG
>JAZNDV010000070.1:0-11589 GCA_045588285.1 Eubacteriales bacterium | reverse complement strand
CCCCTCAGCGTTCACCGTGTCCACGGCGGCGGGAATGAACGGTGCGATCTGCTTAAAAGAATCGAGATCCCCGGGAACGGTGACGGTAATCGTTTTTCCGGTCAGTCCCACGGTGGATTCCGCCTCGACCTCTGCAGAAATTCCATTTTTGGTCAATTCATATTTCAGTTTCACAAGGGTCAGATCTTCGCTCAGGGTCTCCACCCGGGGGGACGAAGGTTCCGG
Source organism: Eubacteriales bacterium (assembly GCA_045588285.1). Lineage (GTDB taxonomy): Bacteria > Bacillota > Clostridia > Oscillospirales > UBA644 > RGIG995. Next base: position 11,364 of record JAZNDV010000070.1, on the reverse strand, counting down.
AAGGATTCCCGGTTGCTCCACCGTTCCGGTGAGGATCTGCTCTTGATTTTTGATTAAGATCCACTCCACTTTTTCCGGTGTTTTTTCCGCCCGCAAAAGATTCAACGCATCTCTGCAAGACAAAATCCCGATGGCATCGCCCTCAAAGGTCAGGGTCAAAACGCCCTTTTTCCATTGACAGCCCTCCAACGGGACTCCCCCTCGGCGTAAGATCCCCCGATAGGGATTGGCAAAGGAAAGAATTCCCAAAACCAATGCGCAGATCAATCCGATCAGAATTCCGCCTCCGATCAAGGCAATACGGTTCTTTTTCCAAAAAGAAACCCTGCGGCGGCCCCGTCTTCCCATAACCGTTCCCCTCCTTTCGGGATAAAGTCGGAAAATATGTCTCTATCATACCATAAAACCCACGGTTTGTCAAGTTTTTTGCGGACTTTGTCGAAGGGTTTTCCGTTGCCCTCCCACAACTCGACGGTCTTTTCGTTCGATCCGTGTTAGAATGAGCATATCATTCATGGGGAGGCATGTGCCATTCAGGAACAAGTCCGAAACCTGACGGCGAAAATCACGCCGAAAACGGTGATATTACGCTTATTCGAAGCCTTTTTAGGCTGTCTTTTCTCCAATATCATCCTCGCTCGGGGCATCATGCCCTTCGGGGTCGCCTACGCAACCGCAGGTTCCTTCTTCGGTTTCTTGGGGGTCTTCGCAGGGCATCTTGTCTCGGGACGGGACGCATTGCGCGTCTTAACGGCTTGCTTCATGGCGCGGGTCTTCCGCATGACGCTGACTTCTTTCATCGAAGAAAACCGCCCTCTATCCTATTTTCTGTTTACCCTTTGGGGGACGATGCTGGGGGGATTGGCAGGCTTCTTTTTCTCTGAGTATACCCCGGCGGAAAACATGGCATTCATGCTGAACGGCCTGTTAAGCGGGGGCTTGGCGTGGCTTTTTTCGATGGCAGCGTCGTCCTTTTCTCCCCGCCCTTTGGGAAATACTTCTCTGCGCTACGTCTGCTGTCTTTTATCCTTATCGGCGATTCTGTTGGGATTGATGAGTTACGGCGGTCTTTGGGAAACGGCGGGGCGGACTGCGTTGATCTTTTTGATATTGTGCGTAGGATTCAAATGCAGTTTTTTTTACACCTTATCGACCGCAGCGGTCTCGGGGTTGATCTTGTGTATTTTTTCTCCGGAACGTATCTATTTTTTTCTGATACTGACGCTGGGGACCCTGTTATCTGCGGCATTAAAACCCTTTGAAAGATACGGTCAGCTTCTCTCCTACCTTCTGACCTCACTGATCCTGTGGCTCTGCACCGAACGCTCCTTCGGATTGGCATCGTCCCTTCTGTCCATCGTCCTTGCAGGGTTGTTGTTTTTGATGATTCCGGGGCGGATCATGTCCCTTCTGACCAAAGCCACCGTACCCGTCGGAGGTGGTTTTACACGGTGGAAAAAGGCGCGGTTTCATCTGACGAAGCAGGGCAGTACTGACGCGTTGCGGGGGGAAGAATCGGTCTGCCGGAAATGTCCGAAACGGATCTTATGCCTGACGAAATTCAAAACCGAAACGGCACAGGCCTTTGACGTGATACGGGCGGGGGTACGGAATCACGATTTAAGACCGCCCCGGGAATTTCTCGACCGATGCGTGCGGTTCCCGGAGGTCATTTCCGCCTTACGCTCTGACGAGGAAACGGTCTACGGATTGCGCTACGCCAAAGCCTTCGCCCAAAAAGAGGGGGAACTGTTCTGCGGAGACACGGCAGGGGGATTCCGCACCGCCGACGACCGATACGTATTCACCATCACCGACGGAATGGGAAGCGGAACGAAGGCGGCACGGCAAAGCGTGAAAGCCGTGCGGGTCATGGAAAATCTGGCAAAAAACGGCTTAGATCAGGAAGACATTCTAAAAGTACTGAACCGTAATTTATTGGAATCCGCCGAGGAATCGGTCTTGGGAGTAGACGTGGCAACGGTGGATCTGAAAAGCGGCGTTTGCGACTTATTCAAAGCCGGTGCCGCCCCCACTTACGTATTGCGAAACGGGATCGTCTATGAAATCGGAAGCGAAACGCTGCCGGTAGGGATGTTAGACGAGGCAGACATCAAGCACGAGCGTTGCACCTTAGCGGACAAGGACTATCTGATCCTCATTTCCGACGGGGTTTTGGGCAAAGACAAAAAGTGGCTGACCGAATACCTGAACCGAATCCCTACCCCCCGGGATTGCGTCTCCCTTGCCGACGGAATTCTCCGGGAAGCCAAAAAATCCGGACGAAACCGCATCGACGACGTGACCGTCTTGACCGTGCAGCTCAACAAGGTGGCGTAAAATTAGTATGTGAGAGGGTGTACTTTTCTTTCTTTTCACAAGAAAAGAAAGAAAAGTACCAAAAGAAAGAAAAGCGAAATCCGGCGGAATACTCCGCCGGAATAATTTTTATTTCCCGTTCCGGCGCAAGCATTGCGTCGGCTTTCGCTTTTCTTTTTGGTTCTTTTTCTTTTCTCGTGAAAAGAAAAAGAACATCGTTCCCTCGTTCCTCTTACAACGTCTCTGCCATGACGGCTTTGATCGTATGCATTCTATTTTCCGCTTCATCAAAAACGATGGACTGTGCCGATTCGAAGACTTCGTCGGTGACTTCCATGGCATCTCTGCCGAACTTTTCGCCCATTTCTTTGCCCACGGCGGTATTCAAATCGTGGTAGGCGGGAAGGCAATGCATGAAGCGGCATTGTTTTCCGGCGTTATCCATCAACGCCTTGTTGACCTGATAGGGGCTCAGATCGTGGATCCGCTGCGCCCAGACTTCCAAAGGTTCACCCATGGAGACCCACACGTCGGTATAGATCACGTCAGCGTTTTTGGTGGCTTTCACAGGGTCGGTCTCGAAGGTTAGGGTTGCCCCGGTCTCAACGGCAATCTGCTGGCAAATTTCAATCAATCCAGAATCGGGGAAATAGGATTCGGGGGCACAGGCGGTGAAATTCAAGCCCATTTTTGCACACCCGACCATCAAGGAATTGCCCATATTGAACCGGGCATCTCCCATATACACGAACTTGATACCCTTTAACTTTCCAAAATACTCTTGAATGGTTAAAAAATCCGCCAAAATTTGGGTGGGGTGGAATTCGTCGGTCAAGCCGTTCCAGACGGGAACGGGAGAATATTTCGCCAAATCTTCCACGATGCCCTGCCCGAATCCCCGGTATTCAATGCCGTCGTACATTCTGCCCAAAACCCGGGCGGTGTCGGCGATGGATTCCTTTTTCCCGATCTGAGAACCGGAGGGGTCGAGATAGGTCACCCCCATGCCCAGATCCCTTGCGGCAACTTCAAAGGCACAGCGGGTGCGGGTGGAAGTTTTTTCAAAAATCAGCGCAACGTTTTTTCCCTTATGGATCTCGTGGGAAATTCCGGCCTTTTTCTGTGCCTTGAGTTCTGCGGCGCGGTCGATCAGATACCCGATCTCTTCCGGAGTAAAATCGAGAAGTTTGAGAAAATCTCTGCCTTTCAGATTCATGTCATTCTCCTTTTGCAACTTCGGCAAAGGCGTCTTTCAGCACGGCGATTGCCTGTTCCAACAACTTCATGGGAATATTCAGCGAGGGCAAAAGGCGGACCTTGTTTTTCGCGGTCAGAGCAATCACGCCCCGTTCCCGGCATTTTGCAAGGATCTTCTTTGCATCGCCCACCGGCTCAACGCCGATCATCAATCCCAGCCCGGATACGGATCTTACCCCTTCGGCACCGGTGAGGGAGTCAAAAATATACTTGGATTTTGCCCGGACGTCCGCAAGAAGCGCTTCGTCAATGCGGTTAATCACGTTCAACGCGCCGGCACAAACGGCGGGGTTCCCCCCGAAGGTGGAGCCGTGGCTTCCCGGCTGATACACGTCCTGAACGGTTTCTCCCAGCAGAGTAGCTCCGATGGGAAGTCCGCCCCCAAGGCCTTTCGCGGTGGTGACGATGTCGGGGACAATGCCGTAATTCATATAACCGTACAGCTGACCGGTTCTTCCGTTTCCGGTCTGCACTTCGTCGGCAATGAGCAAAATCCCGGTTTCTTCCCGCAGTTGAGCAAGCCCCTTGACAAAGGATTCTTCCAGAGGCAAAACTCCTCCTTCGCCCTGCACCGTTTCAAACATGACGGCAATGGCGTTATGCTCCAAAACGGCGTTGCGGACCCCTTCGATATCATTGGCGGGAACGCTGACGAATCCGGGAGTCAAGGGATTGAAATCTTTATGAAACACTTCCTGTCCGGTGGCGGCTAAGGTGGTAATAGTCCGTCCGTGGAAGGAGTTGTTCAGAGTAAGAATGGTATAGCGGTCTTTCCCCCATTTTTGGGCGGCGTACCCCCGGGCGGCTTTGATGGCGCACTCGTTGGCTTCTGCTCCGGAATTGGAGAAAAAGACCTTTTTCATTCCCGTGCGGCGGCACAAAACCTCGGCAAGATCAGCACAGGGAGAAGAATAAAACAGATTGGACGTGTGGGAAAATTTCCCCAGCTGATCGGTTACGGCCCGGATCCATTCTTCGTCGGCAGTGCCGAAGGTATTTACGGCAATGCCGGTGCCTAAATCAATATACTCTTTGCCGTCCGCGTCGGTCAGAATACTCCCTTTTCCGGAGACGATCTGCAGGGGAAACCGGGCGTAGGTATGGGCAATATACCGTTCGTCCTTTTCAAAGGTGTTCATTTCGTTTTCCGCTCCTTCATCACCATAGTTCCGGCACCTTCGTCGGTGAGGGTCTCAATGAGCAGAGAGTGGGGAACTCTTCCGTCCATGATAAAGACTTTTTCCACGCCCCGGTGAATGGCGTCGATACAACATTCCACCTTGGGGATCATGCCGCCGGAAATGATTCCTTCGGCAAACAGCTGCTCCGCCTCCTTCAGATCAATGGAACGAATGAGGGAAGAAGGATCGTCTTTGTCCCGAAGGATTCCGTTGATGTCGGTCATGGAGATCAGACGGTACGCTCCCATAGCGCCGGCAATGTAGGCGGCGGCGGTATCGGCGTTGATGTTATAGACGTTTCCTTCCATATCGCACCCCACGGTGGAGATGACGGGAATATAATTTTTCTCCAGAATATCTTCCAAGGGAGCGACGTTCACATTAACGATCTCCCCAACGTATCCCAAACGTTCGTCTTTGACCTTCGCTTCGATCAAATGACCGTCCATACCGGACAGTCCCATGGCTTTCCCGCCTTTGATCTGAAGAAGATTGACCAGACTCTTGTTGATCTTTCCCGCAAGGACCATCTGGACGATCTCCGCCGTTTCCTTGTCCGTGACCCGAAGACCGTCTACGAAGACCGCTTCCTTTCCGACCCGCTTGAGCATCTCGGAAATTTCCGGTCCGCCTCCGTGGACCAAAATTACTTTTACCCCAACCAGATGAAGCAGAACGATATCCTCCATCACCTGCTGTTTCAACTCTTCGTTGATCATGGCGTTGCCGCCGTATTTGACGACCACCACTTTTCCGTTATATTTCTGAATATAAGGCAAAGCCTGGGTCAGGATCTCTGCCCGCTGTGCGTTGGTTATTTCAAGAGACATACAAAACTCTCCTTTACGTCCGATAGTCGCCGTTGATCTTTACGTATTCATAGGTCAGATCACACCCCCAGGCGGTAGCGCTTCCGTCACCGTCGCCGAGAGAGACGAGAATGTCAATTTCGGTTTCCAGCAAGATCTCTTTTGCGATTTCTTCGGAAAAATCAATGCCCGCACCGTTTTTGCAGACCGCAATCGTTCCCTTGGGGGAACGGAACGCCACGTCCACCTTCGTCACATCCACCTGGACGCCGCTGTAACCGATGGCACATAAGATCCGTCCCCAGTTGGCGTCGGCTCCGAACATGGCGGCTTTCGTGAGGGAAGAACAGATGACGCTCTTTGCCACCGTCCGGGCGGTTTCTTTATCCTTTGCGCCGGTAACGACACATTCCAGAAGCTTCGTTGCCCCTTCTCCGTCTCCGGCAATCTGACGGCAGAGCCATACGGTGACCGCGTTCAACGCCTTGCAAAAGGCATCAAAATCCGAACCGCCTGCGGTGATCTCCTCATTTCCCGCAAGTCCGTTGGCAAGAACCACCACCATGTCGTTGGTAGAGGTGTCGCCGTCGACGCTGGTCATGTTAAAGGTATCCACAACGTCTTTCGCAAGAGCCTTTTGAAGCATCTCGGAAGAAACGGCACAGTCGGTGGTAATGAACACCAGCATGGTGGCAAGGTTGGGGTGGATCATTCCGGATCCCTTGGCAATGCCGCCGATGTGACATTCTTTTCCACCCACGGAGAAAGAATAGGAAATTTCCTTGGGCTTGGTATCGGTGGTCATGATGGCTTCCGCCGCAAGGTCTCCCTTATTCCCCAAGCCGGAAACCAGTTCGGGAAGGGCGTTTATGATGGGAGCGGGGTCAAGACGCTGACCGATCACACCGGTGGAAGCAACGACCACGTCGTCCGAAGAAATATTCAAAACCTGCGCAAGGGCGTTGCAGGTGGTTTCTGCCACTTCAATTCCGTCCGCGTTGCAGGTGTTGGCGTTTCCGCTGTTGCAAATAATTGCCCGGGCGATCCCGTTTTGCAAATGGCTCTTCGTGACGGTATTCGGCGCGCCGGTGACCAGATTTCGCGTATATACGGCGGCGGCACTTGCAGGAACGTCGCTGACGATCAGGGCAAGATCCCGCTTGGTCTTATTTTTCCGGATTCCGCAATGAACGCCGTTGGCTTGAAATCCCTTTGCGGCACAAACGCCGCCTGAAATCTGTTTCATATCCTAAAAACTCCTTATTCTACCTTCAATCCCTCGGCAGGAGAAAGACCGAACCGAAGGTTCATACATTCAATGGCGGCTCCGCTGGCACCCTTGCCCAGATTATCGTATCGGGCGGTGAGCAAGATCCGGTCTCCGTTGCCTGCCACGGAAATTTCCATACAATCCAATCCGGACAGTTTTGCGGCGGACAGGAATCCTTCTTCCGAGGGATTTTCCACGAACGTCACCAGCGGAGTATTATATTTTTCAGCATAAATGGACTTGATTTCCTCGGCAGTTCCCTTCACCTGCGAGGCGAACAGAGGCACGGTCACTTCCATTCCGCTGTAAAAATCCGCCACGATGGGGGAAAAGAGGGGAAAATTCTTCAATCCCGTCACCGCCGCCATCTCTTTCAGATGCTTGTGAGTCTGCCCCAAGGCATATTGCCGGGGGGCGCGCAACAGCGGGTCGCGGTTTTCGTCCTCATATTCGGCAATCATTTTTTTTCCGCCGCCGCTGTATCCGGTGAGGGAGAAAAAGGCTAATTTTTCTTCTTCCGAAAGAACCCCTGCCTCAATCAACGGATAGACCAAGGCGATAAACCCGCTGGCGTGGCACCCGGGAACGGCGATGCGGTTGGAGGATAAAATCTTCTCCCGATGCGCTTCCGAAAGTTCGGGGAATCCGTAAGCAAACCGGGGGTCGGTGCGATGGGCGGTGGAAGTATCCAAAATCGTGACGTCGGGATTTTCCACCATTCCAACGGCTTCCACCGCCGCCGGATCGGGCAGGCACAGGAACGCCGCGTCACAGGAATTCAGCGCCTCTTTTCGGGCGGCAGGGTCTTTTCGCAGTTCTTCGGGCAGAACGATAAGGGAAATATCTTCCCTTGCCCCCAGACGCTCCCGGATCCGCAGACCGGTAGTTCCTGCACTGCCGTCAATAAATACCCGTTTCATAAAATGAAGTCCGCCTTTCGATGAATTTCAAAAAATATGAATAATTATACCACAACTTTGAATATTTTGCAAGCATATTTTTAATGATTTCACATAAATTTCATAGTTATTTCCATTAAAAAGTTAAATTTGCATAAATACTATAAAATCCCATTAAAATATGCACAAATATTCAGTTTTATGCATAAAATTACCCTTCCGAAAAAGGAAGGGTAAAAGATCAAAGAAAGATCGTCCGCCGGGTCAAAAGCGCCCCGTCTTCCGGGTCGTGGGAGACCAAAAACAAAGTTTTGCCGTTGCACGCCTCGGCGAGCGCCTTGCGGACGGAATCTTTTAACTCCGGGTCCAGGGCGGTAAAAGGCTCGTCGAGAAACAAAACCGGTCGATCTGCCGACAACGTCCGTGCCAGCGCCACCCGCTGTTTCATTCCGCCGGACAGTTCCCGGGGATATTTTCCCAACGCATCGGACAATCCCAATTTTTCCAGCCATTCCACGGCGGTTTCCCGGGCGGATTCCGGGTCGGAGTGGATACAAGTAACGTTTTCCAGCGCCGTCAATTGGGGGAAAAGACGGGGTTCTTGGAACAGATAGGAAATTTCTTCGGGGGAGATTCCTTCAACGGAGCCTTTCTCTGCCGATTCCAGCCCGCACAAGATCCGCAGCAACGTGGTCTTCCCCGCCCCGGAGGGGGCAGAGATCAAGACCCGTTCTCCGGGAGCAACGGTAAAGGAAAGATCCTGAAACAAACGGTTTTTTTCGAAGGATTTGGAAAGATTTTTCACCGAGATCACGTTCTTTTCCCCCTTTCCAAAAGGGACCCCAATATTTTTTCAAGAAGCAGACTGAGAAGAACCACAACGAGAGTCCACGCAAAAACTTCTGCCGATTCCAGATAGACCTTCGCGTCGTACACCATTTTCCCGATGGAGGCTTTGGGCGTACAAAGAACTTCCGCGGCGATGCCCGCTTTCCACGCAAGACCGAGAGAGGTCATTGCTCCGGCAGAAAAATAAGGCATCGCATGGGGCAAATACAAAATTTTCATGCGCCGGGAAAAGGAAAGCTGATAGGCGGTGCAAACCTCTTTCAGTCCCGGGTCCACCGTCTTGATCCCTTCCGCAACGCTTGCCCAAAGAATGGGCAATACCATCAGAAATACGATGAAAGACGGCACGGTATCCCGTCCGAGAAAGACCAAGGTCAGCATGATAAAAGACGCCACCGGCGTTGCCCGGACCACGGTCAAAAGAGGGGAAAACAGAACGTCCAAAACCTTGATCTTTGCCGTCAAAATTCCGCCCAGAGTTCCAAGGAGAACCCCCGGCAGATACCCGATCAACACCCGAAGCAGAGACAGCCCCACCGTTTTCCAAAACTCCGGCGTGGGAATCAAGGCAAACAACGTTTTTACCACCACCTGAGGGGAAGGCAAAAACAACTCCTTATTCACCAAAAAAGCCAAAAGGGCCCATACCGCCACCCAAAAGGCGGCGGAGACGAGCCCGAGTCCTATTTTTTTTATTACGGAACAAAATTTATGCACCATAATAGAAATCATCTGCAGGCAGTTTTCCGCCGATGGAAGACGGCTCCGCGTTAAACAGAACGGTATAGAAAGGCACCAAACCGTCCTTCATATCCTTTCCGGCAAGATAGGTCAGGTTGGAATTGGGAATGGCTTTTGCCGCAAGGGGGGCTTTGGGAATGATCTTGAATTTCGCCACCATTTGGGAAGCCTCTTCCACGTTGCCTTTCACGAAATTGACGGAAGCCTCGTATTCCTTCAAAAACTGTGCTACCGCTTCGGGATTGGCTTGAGCAAAGGCTTTGGTCACGACCACGCAGCCCTGAGCCATGGGAGTATCGCAGACCTTGTTCCATTCCGCGGTCATATCAAGGGCAACGGTAACGTTTTGCAGCTGCCCCTTAACGGCGGTGACCTTCGGTTCAGGGAGCATCAAGACCGCCCCTTCTTCTGCGTGAGAGACGACCAGGTCGGCAGTGGTCTCAAAAACGATATTGCAGTCGGCCACGCCGTTCTTTTCCAGAATATATTTCAGGGCGTATTCGGGAGTAGAACCCTGACCGGTGGTGTAAACGGTCTTTCCGCTGAGGTCTGCAACGGATTTGATGCTTTGGGTGCCGATCTCCAGCATATAAAGAACTCCCAAGGTGTTGACCGCAAGAATCTGCAGTTCCCCGTTGGTTTTGTTATACAATTTAGCAGCCACGTTGGTGGGCAGGGCGGCAATATCGTATTTCTTCGCCGTAATTTCGGGAAGCAGCGTTTCGGGAGCATCGTAAACGTCAAAGGTGTAGCGGTTGACGGTGGTTTTTGCTTCCGCATCGTTCATCAATTTTGCCATACCAAGACCGGTAGAACCGCTGAGGGCGGCAACTTTAACGTCCACACCGGTGAACGCATTTTGAGTGTTATCCGGATTGGAATTCTGCGTTCCGGCATCACCGGTTCCGCTGGGATTCTCCTGCGCCGGAGCACAGGCAAACAACGAAACAGACAAAACCAGAGCCAAAAAGAAGGCTAAAAACGTTTTGAATTTCATAATTGTGTCTCCTTTACGACTTGTTTCTATCACAATTATACGGTATAATATCCATATATTCAGTTGCCATGGCAACAAAATAGAGAAAAAGAGGAGAAAAAATGAAGGAATTAGCGACGCTTCCCCTTTTTGCCGGAATGAGCGAAAAATCCATCGAGGAGCAAATGACCGCCCTGCGGGGGCAAAAAGCCAGCGTCCCAAAAGGGAGCGTATTGATTCGGGAAGGGGAACGGACGGAGCGTTGCGGGATCTTGCTCTCCGGGCATTTGCAAGGACAGCAGATCAATGAAGACGGGGGGCTTTCGGTCGTCACCACCTTATCCCCCGGTATGATGTTCGGAGAAATTCTGATCTTTTCCGACCGTCCTGCCCCGGTCACCCTCACCGCCGTCTCTGATTGCCGGGTTCTTTGGCTGGGCCCGGTGGATCTTTCCCGCACCGACCCGAATTTGATGAAAAATCTTCTTTTCATCATTGGGAAAGAATACTGGGCGCTGCATCAAAAAATTCGGTATTGCAGCATCGTTTCTCTGCGAAAGCGGATCTATGCTTATCTGTCTGACCGGGAAAAGTCTCCGCAAAAAGAATTCACCGTACCATTTGACCGAAACGGCATGGCGGCATATTTGAACGCCGACCGTTCTGCCCTATCCCGGGAACTGTCCCGCATGAAAAACGAAGGTATTTTGGAATACCGTAAAAATCGGTTCCGGCTGACCGGAAAAGGGAAAACGCCCGCTTGAACGCAAGAAGACGGGTGCGGGGGATATCCTTTTTCTTTTCGGGAGAAAAGAAAAAGGATCAAAAAGAAAAGCCGAATTCGGCGGATCATATCCGCCGAAAGAATAATTTTTATTTATGCCCCCGGCGAACGAAATCCGCCGGCCTTGGCTTTTTTCTTTGGTTCTTTCTTTTTTCTCCCAAAAAAAAGCGCAAATTAAAAATAACGTGCTTGCCTTAAAAGAGACAAGCTCCTTTTTATTTCCGTTTTCCCCGGCGAATGAAATTCGCCAGCCTTAGCTTTTTTCTTTGGTTCTTTCTT